>NZ_JAPCIV010000013.1:0-126606 GCF_027707585.1 Aeromonas sp. QDB39
CCGAACTCAGAAGTGAAACGCGGTAGCGCCGATGGTAGTGTGGCATTCGCCATGCGAGAGTAGGACACTGCCAGGCATCAATTAAGCAATCACAGCGATGTGGTTGGTCGCGATACAACGTCAGGTTGTGTTGGACAAAAGATTTAGATAGCGCACACAGTGCGGTCTTTACCGGTTAGTGTGCTGATATGGCTCAGTTGGTAGAGCGCATCCTTGGTAAGGATGAGGTCCCCAGTTCGACTCTGGGTATCAGCACCATTATTGAAGTAGTAAAGCTTTTGCCTGACGGCAATAGCGCCGTGGAACCACCTGATCCCATGCCGAACTCAGAAGTGAAACGCGGTAGCGCCGATGGTAGTGTGGCATTCGCCATGCGAGAGTAGGACACTGTCAGGCACCTATTTAGAAGAGGCCTCCCATTCGGGAGGCCTTTTTGCATTGGAATTTTGCCGACCTGATGGGGTTCTTTTAGTAAAAATGCTGGGATGTCAGCACGTTGCCCGTTACTCTTGGTCTGGTATTGTCGGGAGTCATCGCCAGAGGAGTATGCATGGCCACGTTGAAGGAAATTGCACTGGAGGCGGGGGTTTCCCAAGCTACCGTGTCGCGGGTGCTCAATGAAGATCCGACGCTGAGCGTCAAGGAAGAGACCAAGCAGAAGATCTTCGAGATCGCCGAGCGGCTGGAGTACAAGACCAGCGGTGCCCGCAAAGGGGTTCACAAGAGCAAACTGCACTTCCTGGCGGTCTATGCCTACCCGCAGAGCACCGAGGTCAACGACCCCTATTATCTGGCCATCCGCTATGGCATCGAGACCCAGTGCGCCCGGCTCAACATCGAGCTGACCCACTGCTACAACGGTGCCGAGGGGCGCGATCTCTCCGCCGTCGACGGTATCCTGGTCATCGGACATCTGCCTGCAGAGCGTCTCGCCGCGCTCCACTCCCTCTCTGCCCAGCTGGTGTTCGTGGATTGCCGTTCTCAGGGGGACTTTGACTCGATTGACGTGGATCTGGCGCTGATCAGCCAGCAGGTAGTGGACTTCTTCATCGCCCAGGGACATCAGCGCATCGGCTATATCGGCGGCCAGGATGATGGCCCGGATCTGCGCGAGCTGGCCTTCCTCGACTACGGTCAGCGCCTCGGTGTGGTGCAGGAGAGCGATCTCTATCGTGGGGACTTCTCCAGCGCCTCCGGTTACAAGTTGGCCAAAGAGATGCTGGCGAGAGATTGGCCCAAGGCGCTGTTCGTTGCCTCCGACTCCATCGCCATCGGTGTGCTGCGTGCCATCCATGAGAAGGGACTGGCGATTCCCCAGCAGATCGAGCTTATCAGCGTCAACGATATCCCGACCGCCAAGTTCACCTTCCCGCCGCTCTCCACGGTGCGGATCCACTCCGAGTTGATGGGCTCCCAGGGGGTCAACCTGCTGGTTGAACGGCTGCGGGACGAGCGGGATATTCCACTCCGAGTGTTGGTACCGAGCAAGTTGACCCTGCGCGGCACCACCCGCTTATTTTAGTAAAAAAATCTGCTTTTTAGTCGCACCATCTTGCGGTGGTGCGACACTTCTCCCAAGCAAACATCTTTACCATGTCATCCCATGACGCCATATCATATTGTTTTATAGTTGATTTTATTCCAGTTTAGCCAGCTGTTATCAACATCCATGCCACTCCTCTATAGTTTGCTCTCCTTTATCTCCCGCTTCTGATCTCGCTCACAAAACCATCCATGCATTGTGATCAGGTTAAAACTTTACCGATCCAAAGCTGATATTTAGTAAATGTTTATCTAAGGTTTACCCAGTTAACGTTGCCTTGTTCCGGGAGGACATGTGAATAACTGGGAAAACGTCCAATTCGTTGGTGAAAACAGGCTGGCTCCGCGCGCCTACTTCTTCTCTTATGCCGACCACGCGCTGGCTGCCACCATGCAGCGCGAGCTGAGCCGCCGTTTTCTGAGCCTTAGCGGCCAGTGGCAGTTCCACTACTTCGAGCATCCCCTGCAGGTGCCGGAGGCCTTCTATCACAGCCCCATGAGCGAATGGGGCCAGATCACCGTGCCCAACATGTGGCAGATGGAAGGGCATGGTCAGCTGCAGTACACCGACGAAGGTTTTCCCTTCCCCATCGACGTGCCCTTCGTGCCGACCAGCAACCCCACCGGCGCTTATCAGCGCAGCTTCACGCTGAGCCCGGCCTGGGATGGCGAGCAGGTGATCATCAAATTTGACGGGGTGGAAACCTACTTCGAGGTCTATGTGAACGGCCACTACGTCGGTTTCAGCAAAGGCAGTCGCCTCACCGCCGAGTTCGATATCAGTGCCTACGTTAACATTGGCGAGAACCTGCTGTCGGTGCGGGTGATGCAGTGGGCCGACTCCACCTATATCGAAGATCAGGACATGTGGTGGATGGCGGGGATCTTCCGCGACGTCTATCTGGTGGGCAAACCGGCCGCCCATGTGCAGGACTTCTTCATCCGCACTGCGCTGGCCGATGACAATCAAAGCGCCACCCTGAGCTGCGACATTCAGCTGGAAAATCTGGGGGCGGCGGCCTCTGATCACCGTCTGGTCTGGTCGCTGCTGGATCAGGGCAGCGAGATCGCCAGCGGCTCGCTCGACCATCTCGCCATCGATGGCAAGTGTGATTGCCGCTTCACGCTGGATCTGGCCAATCCCCATCTGTGGAGTGCCGAAGACCCTTACCTCTATCAGCTGCAGCTCTCCCTCTACAACGGTCAGGGCGAGCTGCTGGAAGTGATCCCGCAGCGGGTCGGGGTGCGTGAAATCAAGGTCAAAGATGGGCTCTTCTACGTCAACGGCCACTACCTCAAGCTGCACGGGGTGAACCGCCACGACAACGACCACCTCAAGAGCCGCGCGGTCGGCATGGATCGTGTTGAACGCGATATCGTGCTGATGAAGCAGCACAACCTCAACTCTGTACGTACCGCCCACTACCCGAACGACCCGCGCTTCTACGAGCTGTGCGACCAGTACGGCCTGTTCGTGATGGCGGAGACCGACGTGGAGACCCACGGCTTTGCCAACGTCGGCGATCTCAGCCGTATCACCGATGACCCCTGCTGGGAGCCGGTGTTCGTGGATCGCATCGAGCGCCACGTGCACGCCCAGAAAAACCACCCCTCCATCATCATCTGGTCGCTGGGCAACGAGTCCGGCTACGGCTGCAACATCAGAGCCATGTACCAGCGTTGCAAGGAGCTCGACCCGACCCGGCTGGTGCACTACGAAGAGGATCGCGATGCCGAGGTGGTGGATGTGGTGAGCACCATGTATTCCCGCGTCTCCCAGATGAACTGCTTCGGCGAGTTCCCGATGGAGAAGCCGCGCATCCTCTGCGAATACGCCCACGCCATGGGCAACGGCCCGGGTGGCCTCAGCGAATACCAGCAGGTGTTCGACCGTCATCCCCACATTCAGGGTCACTACATCTGGGAGTGGTGCGATCACGGCATTCTGGATCAGGACGAGCAGGGTCGCCCCGTTTACAAGTACGGCGGCGACTACGGCGACTACCCCAACAACTACAACTTCTGCATGGATGGCCTCATCTATCCGGATCAAACCCCGGGGCCTGGCCTGCGCGAATACAAGCAGGTGATCTGCCCGGTCAAGGTGCGCGCTCTGGATCTGGCGAGCGGCAAGCTGGAAGTGGAAAACCGTTACTGGTTCTCCACTCTCGACGACATCCGTCTGCTGGTCGAGGTGAAGGCAGAGGGCGAACTGCTGGCCAGCCAGCAGATCCGGCTGGAAGGGGTGGCTCCCGGTGCCACCACCGAGCTGCAACTCGAGCTGCCCTCTTTAGATGGGCGGGAAACCTTCGTCCAGCTGCGGGTCATCAAGGCCAGCGCTACCCGCTACAGCGCGGCGGAGCACGAGCTGGGCCAGTACCAGTTCCAGCTGAAGGCATCGACTCGTCAGCTGCAGCCCTTTGCCAATCCCAATGCCACGGCGTTGCAGATTGCCGACGAGCGCCTCGCGCTGACCTTGAGCGGCAGCGGCTTCGCCCTGCGTTTCTCGCGCCTCGACGGCAAGCTGGTGAGCTGGCAGCAGGATGGCAATGAGCTTATCGAGCGCTCGCCGCGCCTCACCTTCTTCAAGCCGATGATCGACAACCACAAGCAGGAGTACGAAAGCCTGTGGCACCCGAATCACCTGCAGATCATGCAGGAGCACTTCCGCACCTTAAGCTGGCGCCAACTGGGTGATGCGGTCGAGGTGACGGTGGAGAGCCTGATCGCGCCGCCGGTGTTCGACTTCGGCATGCGCTGCCGCTACGTCTACACCCTGAGCCCGAACGGCCAGCTGCACGTAGCTCTGTCCGGTCAGCCCTACGGCGGTTATGACGACATCATTCCCAAGATCGGCTTCGAGCTGGGCATTCGTCAGGATCTCGACCGGGTGCACTACTACGGCATGGGGCCGGGTGAAAACTATCAGGACAGCCGCCAGAGCAACTGGATCGACAGCTTCCAGAGCACAGTCAGCGAGATGTGGGAGCACTACCCCTTCCCGCAGGACAATGGCAACCGCCAGCAGGTGCGCTGGGCGACCCTGACCAACCGCCACGGCGCCGGTCTCTACGTGCGACCCGATGCCCCCATCAACCTGAGCGTCTGGCCCTACAGCTGGGAGCATATCCACGCGGCGCAGCACATCAACGAGCTGGAGCCCTGCGGTTATCTCACCCTCAATCTGGATCACAAGGTGCTGGGGCTAGGCTCTAACTCCTGGGGCTCCGAGGTGCTGGACTCCTGGCGGGTGCGCTTCGAGCCGTTCAGCTTCGGTCTGACCCTGCTGCCCATTGCCCGTGGCAACCTCAATCCGGTTGCGCTGGCCGGGCTCGATCTCACCATCAACGGCGGGAGGAACCTCGCATGATCACCCTGGACAACCTGACCCTGTTCAAAAACATCTACCGGGAGGGCAAGAAGTGGGGCCGCTGCGTGGAGGCCATCGACAACCTGCCGAACCTCAAGCCCGGCATCTGCCACTCCATCGGTGACTCCCTCACCTACCGCTTGCAGGAGGGGGCCAGCCCGGCCACCTCACTGTTCGAGGGGCAGCGCCGCTACTTCGACGTTCACTACTACCTGGAAGGGGCAGAGACGGTGGAGTGGGCCCCCAAGTCGGAGTTGCAGGTCGAGCAGGCCTATGACGACACCACCGACCGCGAGTGGCTGGCTGGTGAGGTGCGCGAGCGCCAGCAAGTCGGCAACGGTCAGGTGGTGATCTTCGAGAACGACGAGGCCTACCGGTTCGCAGGCGACAGCCCGGTGCGCAAGCTGATCATCAAGGTCACCGTCGAAGGCGGCTACTTCAAAAACAAATAACAAGCCGCCGGTTCTGCACTGACAAAAGCCGGAAGGGCGGGGCTCACCCTACAACTAATGCCCCGCCCTTTCGCTGCAATAACTACAGGTCTGGAGATGCACCATGTCTGATTCCAAACGCAATACGATAGGCAAGTTTGGTCTGCTGTCGCTCACCTTCGCGGCGGTATTCAGCTTCAACAACGTCATCAACAACAACATCGAAATCGGTCTGGCCTCGGCCCCGATGTTCTTTCTGGCCACCATTTTTTACTTCATTCCGTTTTGCCTCATCATTGCGGAGTTCGTATCACTGAACAAAAACTCCGAAGCGGGGGTGTATGCCTGGGTGAAGAGTTCCCTCGGCGGTCGCTGGGCCTTTATCTCCGCCTACACCTACTGGTTCGTGAACCTCTTCTTCTTCACCTCCTTGCTGCCGCGGGTCATCGCCTACGCCTCCTATGCCTTCCTCGGCTACGAGTACATTCTCACCCCGGTGGCGACCACGGCCTTGAGCATGGTGCTGTTTGCCTTTGCCACCTACGTCTCCACCAACGGTGCCAAGATGCTGGGCCCCATCACCTCGGTGACCTCGTCCCTGATGCTGCTGCTGACCCTCTCCTACATCCTGCTGGCGGGTGCGGCACTGGTGGGCGGCGTGCAACCGGCTGACCCCATCACGGTAGAGGCCATGATCCCCGATTTCAGCTGGGCGTTCCTGGGCATCACTACCTGGATCTTTATGGCAGCCGGTGGCGCCGAGTCGGTGGCGGTCTACGTCAATGATGTGAAGGGGGGCTCCAAATCCTTCGTGAAGGTGATCATCGTCGCCGGGATCTTTATCGGGGTGCTCTACTCCATCGCATCACTGTTGATCAACGTGTTCGTCCACAGCGACACCCTGAAATATACCGGCGGCTCGGTGCAGGTGTTTGAAGGGCTGGCAGCTTACTTCGGCCTGCCGGAGATCCTGATGAACCGCTTCGTCGGGCTGGTCTCCTTCACCGCCATGTTCGGTTCCCTGCTGATGTGGACCGCGACCCCGGTGAAGATCTTCTTCTCCGAGATCCCGGCCGGCATCTTCGGCAAGAAGACGGTCGAGCTGAACGAGAACGGCGTGCCCGCCCGGGCAGCCTGGATCCAGTACCTCATCGTGCTGCCGCTGATGGTGATCCCGACCCTGGGCTCCAACACCGCGCAGGATCTGATGAACACCGTCATCAACATGACCGCTGCCGCCTCCATGCTGCCGCCACTGTTCATCATGCTGGCCTACCTCAATCTGCGTCTGAAGCTCGACCACCTGCCGCGGGAGTTCAAGATGGGTTCGCGCACCACCGGCATCGCCGTGGTGTCGGTGCTGATCGCCATCTTCTCGGTGGGCTTCCTCGCCTCCACCTTCCCGACTGGCGCCGACATCATGACCATCATCTTCTACAACGTGGGCGGCATCGTGATCTTCCTGGGCTTTGCCTGGTGGAAGTACAACCGATACGAGGCCTCCCTCAGCGCCGAGGCGCGTGCGAAAGAGGCCCAGCCGGCGGCGCAGGTTGCCATGCAGACGCCATAGGCACTGCATTGAATCCGAATAAAACCGGGTGGCCGTTGGCCACCCGCAAACCGTTGAACCAGAAAAGGAAAAGAGCATGAGCGAGACGATCGAGTTTGCCGAATTCAAGCGGGTCGAGATGAAGGTGGGCAAGGTGCTGGAGGTGGTGCGCCACCCCGGGGCCGACAAACTCTATATCGTCCAGATCGACGTGGGTGGCGAGCGGTCGCTGCAGACCGTCACCAGTCTGGTGCCCCACTACAGCGAAGAGGAGCTGATGGGCAGCGAGGTAGTGGTGCTGACCAACCTCAAGCCCACCAGGATGCGCGGCGAGCGATCCGAATGCATGTTGCTGTGCGCCGAGACCCCGGACGAGAGCCAGAGCGTGCTGTTGCAGCCGCGGGTGCCGATGGCGCCGGGCACACCGATCGTCTGACTGGTATTGCGAGCCGGTGCGGTGAGATTGCACCGGTTCAGCAACGAGGCCGTCCAAGCGGCCCGATCATAACAAGAGAGTAAAGCGCGGGGCCGACAGACCCTTGCCAAACACATCACAGAGTCACAGCGTTACCCGCAGGGAACGCGAGTCCACTGGAGGACACCATGTCTGAATCCGTACGCGGCACCATAGGCAAGTTTGCCCTGTTGTCGATGACCTTTGCCGCCGTGTTCAACGTGCGCAACATCGTCAACAACAACATCGAGCTGGGGCTCAGTTCCGCCCCCATCTTCCTGCTGGCGACCCTGGTCTACTTCATCCCGTTCGTCTTCATCATCGCCGAGTTCGTCTCGGCCAACAAAAACTCCGAGTCGGGCATGTACGACTGGCTCAAGAAACCGCTCGGCACCCGGATGGCCTATCTGGGCTCGTTTCTCTACTGGTTCGTGAACCTGTTCTGGTTCGTCTCCCTGCTGCCCAACGTCATCGCCTACGCCTCCTACGCCATGCTGGGCTATGAATACAGCTTCTCGCCCATGGTCACCTCGGTCATCTCCATCGTGCTGTTTGCGGCGGCGACCCACATCTCCACCAAGGGGGCGAGCTGGCTCGGCAAGATTGCCGAGATCGTGGCCTACGGGGTGTTTGCCCTGTTCGCCATCTATGTGCTGGGCGCCCTGATGGCTTTGAGTGGTGATCATGTACCGGCCCAGCCCATCACCCTGGAGGCGATGACTCCCACCGTCAACTGGGCGACGCTGGGCATCATGTGCTGGATCTTCCAGGCGGCGGGCGGTGCCGAGACGGCGGCTGCCTACCTCAATGACGTGAAGGGCGGCCAGAAATCCTTCATCAAGGTGATCATCAGCGCCGGCATCGTCATCGGTGCCATGTATGCGGTCGGTTCCCTGCTGGTGAACGTGTTCGTGCCGCGCGAGAGCCTCACCTATGCCGGCGGCATGGTGGAGATCTTCACCGGCATGGCCCAGTACTTCCAGCTGTCGGAGGCGCTGGTGGGCCGCTTCGTCGGCGTGGTGTTGTTCATCGCCATGTTCGGCTCCATGATGATGTGGACCTCGGCCCCGGTGAAGATCCACTTCTCCGAGATCCCGCAGGGTGTCTACGGCGAGAAGACCACCCAGCTCAACGAGCACGGCGTGCCGGTACGCGCCGCCTGGTGGCAGTTCGCCTTCGTGTTCGTGATGCTGGTGGTCAACGGCTTCGGCTCGGAATCGGTGCAGCACATGATGAACACCGCCATCAATCTCACCGCCGGTACCGCCATGCTGCCGCCGATCTTCATCATGGTGGCCTACTTCGTGTTCCGCTGGAAACATGACGACACCCCGCGCGAGTTCCGCATGGGATCGCGCAAGTTCGGGATGGGGGTGGTGTCTGTGCTGATCGCCATTTTCGTGGTGAGCATGAGCGCCTCCGCCTTCCCGAGCGGGGTGGATCTGGTACGCGCCTTCTTCATCAACGTCTTCATGACCGCGGTCTTCTCGGCGCTGGCCTACTGGTGGATCTCCCGCTTCGAGAAGCGCCAGGCCCGCAAGCAGGCCACCGGCACCGCCGGCGGCAAGTTGGCCAAGCAGAGTTGAAGCACAAGGCTGGCCGGATCCGGTGGCCAGCCGGGCTTGCTTAATTTCCGGCAGATAAAGAGGGGTCGCTCAACTTTGCGCCTCCCGCTTATCGGGGTAAGCTGGGGATTCGTTTCAACAGGAGCTGTGCCACAGCTCCTGTTGTGTTTCCTGTCGTCCCCGATCACCGGCCCCGCGCGGGGACGGGATCTGCTTTCACCGGAGACCGCTCGTGCGTCTGGATCCCTTTACCTCTGTACTGATTGTGGTGGTCGCCCTGGCCTCCTTCTTCCCCTGCGAGGGGCAGGTGGCCGTCTGGTTCGGTCTGCTGACCAAGCTGGCGGTGGCGCTCTTGTTCTTCATGCATGGCGCCAAGCTGTCGCGCCAGAACCTGCTGGCGGGGCTCGGCCACTGGCGGCTGCATCTGGTGGTGATGGCCAGCACCTTCGTGCTGTTTCCGCTGCTGGGGCTCTTGCTCACGCCGCTGGTACCCCACTGGTTGAGCCCGGCCATCTACCTCGGTTTCCTCTACCTCTGTGCCCTGCCCGCCACCGTGCAGTCGGCCATCGCCTTCACCTCCATGGCCGGCGGCAATGTGTCGGCGGCGATGTGCAGCGCCTCGGCCTCCAGCATCCTCGGCATCTTCCTCTCGCCGGTGCTGGTGGGGCTGATGATCAATGTGCAGGGGGAGGGGGTCGATACCTGGCACTCCATTCAGGCCATCATGGTGCAGCTGATGCTGCCGTTTGTGGTGGGCCACCTGTCGCGCCCGCTCATCGGCCGCTGGGTCGACAGCCACCGGCCACTCATTGGCAAGCTTGACCAGAGTTCCATCCTGCTGGTGGTCTATGTGGCCTTCAGCGAGGCAGTGGTGCAGGGGATCTGGCATCAAGTAGGCTGGTACGATCTGGCCAGCATCGTGCTGCTGAGCTGCGTGCTGCTGGCGCTGGTGCTGGGCTGGAACATCTGGATCAGCCGCCGCCTCGGCTTCAACAGGGCGGACGAGATCACCATCGTCTTCTGCGGCTCGAAGAAGAGCCTGGCCAACGGGGTGCCGATGGCCAACGTCATGTTCCCGGCCACCAGCGTCGGGGTCATGGTGCTGCCGCTGATGATCTTCCACCAGATCCAGCTGATGGTGTGCGCCGTGCTGGCCCGTCGCTACCACGAGCAGGAGTCCGTGTCCCAGGTTCAGCAGGGGTAAGCGGTCCGGATAAAAAAGAGGGAGGCCATGGGCCTCCCTCTTTCGTTTGCCGCCTCGTCAGCGTTTGCGCCAGACGGTGAGCTGGGCCACCGTGTGCTGGTACTTGCGGGCGGTCTCGCGGATGACGAAGGGGACATCCCTCGGGGGCATCTGCTCCTCGAACTCCGCCGCCAGCAGCCGCTGTAGCGCCTGATAGGTGCCGAGGGCCTCGCCGTTCTCGCGCACACCGCCGAGCCAGTTGGCCTTGGGGGTGTAGTCGGTCAGCCAGGTGTAGGGGCTGGTGAGCACCAGCAGGCCGCCGCTGCGAAGGCGCGGAGCAATGTCCCGCAGGAAGCGGGCGGGTTCCCGCAGCCGATCGATCAGGTTGGAGGCGAGCACCAGGTCGTAGTCGCCGTACTTGGGCTTGAGGTTGCAGGCATCCCCCTGGCTGAAATGGATCCGCTCGCTCTGTTGGCGGCCGAGATCATGGCGGGAGAGCCGCGCCTCGCAATACTCCACCAGCTCCCCTTCCACCGGCACCGCGTAGCGGAAGCTGTCCTGGCTGGCGAGCGCCAGCGCCACGTCGATGAAGCGGGCCGAGTAGTCGACCCCGTCCACGTGGGCGAAGTGGCGCGCCAGTTCGAAGCTGGCACGGCCGGTGGCGCAGCCGATGTCGAGCGCCCGCTCATGGCGACCGCACAGCTCGCTGGCAAGGCCGGCCAGGGTCTGGGCATAGTTGGCGACCCCGAAGTGGGTCGGCCCGTACTGGAAGTCGAGATACTGAGCGACGAGCGTGTCGGTCTCGTAGGGGTTGACGACGACCGGCTCCTGATAGCGGGAGACCAGATAGCGGAAACCCGCATGCTGGAAGAAGTGACGGCGGAAGGCGTAGCGGGAGGACTTGAGCGCCTCGTTGCCGGTGCTGATCCAGCTGCCCCCCTTGATCAGAGTGTGTTTGCCGTCGAAGGTGGGTGTGGAGAAGTCGTCGTAGAGGGGATGCACCTTGAACCCCTCGAAGCCGTCGATGGCGGTGCTGGTCCATTGCCAGACGTTGCCCACCAGATCGAAGAAGCTGCCCTGCGGGCAGGCATCCACCGGACAGGACGACGCGAAGCGGGCCAGATTGATGTTGCCGGGCGCCTCGATCCAGTCCGGCTGATCGCCGGTCAGCTGTTCGCGCAGCAGCATCCACTCCGCCTCGCTCGGCAGCTGGACGGGCAGGCCGGTCTGGGCTGCCTGCCAGCGACAGAAGGCGGCGGCCTCCAGCTGGTTCACCTCCACCGGCCAGTCCCAGGGCATAGGGACCTGCTCGGTCATCAGCCGCAGTTGCAGTTGCTCGGGTTCGAGGGGATCGCCGACCCAGAAGGTGGGCATGCGGGCCCTGGCATACTGGCGCCAGCCCCAGCCTTCGTCATCCCACCAGGCGCGGTTCTCGTAGCCACCCGCCTGCACGAAGTCGAAAAATTCTGCGTTGCTCACCAGCATGCGGCTGGCCTGGAAGGGGGCCAGTTCGATGTGGCGCTCGCCGTATTCGTTGTCCCAGCCGTAGGTGGCGTCCTGTTTGCCGAGCCGCACCCGGCCGCCGGCCACCGGCAGCAGGGTGTTGGCGGGCACCTCGTCACGGCGATGGCGCGCCTCGGGGCACACCGGCCACTGGGGCTGGCTGCTCACCCAGGCCAGCGGCAGCTGGCGGATCAGCACGCTGGAGGTCTCGAGGTGGATGCGTTCGTGCTCTATCCCCATCAATATGACCCAGGCCGGGCTCTGCCAGTCGATGGGCAGGGTGAGCGGCATCCGTTCGATGAAATCACACACCAGGGCGCGCACCTGGCCGCGATAGTCGCGCAGCTCGCTGACGGCGGGCCAGTCGTAGTGGGTCTCGTCCAGATCGTCCCAGCTCATCTCGTCCACCCCGATGGCGACCATGGCCTCGATGCGGGCGTCGAGCCGACCCTCGATGAGGCGGGCCGCCAGCAGCTTGTTGATGAAGAAGGCGGCGGTGTGGCCGTAGTAGAAGATGAGCGGGTGGCGCAGGGGGATCGCCTTGTCAAACCAGGCGCGTTCGTCGGCCAGGCAGTCGAACAGTGAGTCGTAGAGATCGAAGGTCTGGCAGAAGTAGGCGAGCAGCTCGCGGCGCTTGTGTTCGGGATCGCTGCCGGTCAGCAGCGGGGTACGGGTCGGTTCCGGCAGGCCGGTGGCGGTGGAATAGAGAAGAGTGGCTTGGGTCACGCTCTGACTCCTTGTTGGCAGTGAAGACTGACAAGACAGTGGTAATGGCATTACCGCAATGGAGAGCTTTGTACGCACAAGGTACCACTATTGGCTCAACAGACCGGCTCGGCAACCAAAAACTTCCACGGCTTGTCAGCATAGCGACCCCGCGAACGGCTCGCCAATCGGTCGTCCACCTGCCCGTTCGGGGATGGTCAGATTCGCCAGATTATGGTCTGAATGACTCTCCACTTGTTGTGCTCATGTGGCGTAAAAATAGATATTTTATTTTAAATCATGCAGTTGATTAACTGGCGCAGGCTTTGCACTGGATGCTGACCAAGGGGCCACGACTGGCCAATACACAATGAGGAGAGTGGCGATGAAATGGATGATGGGCGTGGTGCTGGCGGTCGGACTCAGCGGGTGCAGCTGGCTGGATGATACCCGGGTGAGCGGGGCGGGGGCCGTGATCGAGCAGCAGCACGGGGTGGGCCGGCAGGTGACCCGGGTGCTGGCCGGGGTGCCTGCCAGCGTCCATCTGGTGGCCGGCGAGCCGCGCGGATTGCGCATCCGTGGGCAGGAGAACCTGCTGCCCTACCTGGTGCTGAGCGAGCGGGGCGACAAGCTGGAGATCGAGGTGAAGGACGGTTACCGGCTCGACCCGACCGAGCCGCTGGAGATCACCATCACCCTGCCCGCGCTCCATGAGCTGGCGCTGGCAGGGGTCGCCAACGGCGAGCTGCGCGGCTTCAAGGGGGAGGCGCTGGTGCTGTCGGTGGCCGGGGTCGGTGACATCATCGCCGACGGGCTCGAGCTGGATCGGCTGGAGGGCAACATCGCGGGCGCAGGCAGCCTGGATCTGGGGAACAGCACGGCCAGGGCCGTCGAGCTCAACATCGCTGGCTCGGGGGATGTGCTGGGGGCCGAGCTGAAGGGACGTGAGGTGGAGGTCAATATCGCCGGCAGCGGCGACGTGGAGGTCAGGGCCCAGGATCGGCTCAAGGTGGGCATCGCCGGCTCGGGCTCGGTCAGCTACTGGGGCGATCCCGTGCTGCAGAGCGAGATCGCCGGCTCCGGCGAGGTGAGCCGGCAGGGCAGCTGACTGGTTTTGTCCACCGACCAGAAAAAAACAGGCCCGTCACGGGCCTGTTTCGATCAGAGGTGGCGGGCGTGAAAGCGCAGGTGCGCCTCGATGAAGCTCGCCACGAAGTAGTAGCTGTGGTCGTACCCAGGGTGGCGGTTGAGCTCCAGCGGCCACTCCTTGCCGGCGGCCGCATCGGCCAGAGCGTCGATGTGCAGCTGTTCGGCCAGGAAGGGATCGTCCAGCCCCACGTCCACCAGGGTCGGCAGCGGCGTCACCGGGTGGTGGCGCAGCAGCTGGCAGGCGTCCCACTCCTGCCACAGCAAGGGGTTGTTGCCGAGGTAGGCGCCGAGCGCCTTCTGACCCCAGGGGCAGCGGCTCGGGTGGCTGATGGGGCTGAAGGCCGACACCGAGCGGTAGCGACCGGGTTCGCGCAGGGCGGCGATGAGCGCCCCGTGGCCGCCCATGGAGTGGCCGCTGATGGCGCGTTTCGTCGAGACCGGGAAGTGGGTCTCGATGAGCTCGGGCAGCTCGCGGGTGACGTAGTCGTACATCTGGTAGTGATCGCGCCAGGGATGCTGGGTGGCGTTGACGTAGAAGCCGGCGCCCATGCCGAGATCGTAACCGGGGTCGTCCGCGACGTCTTCACCGCGCGGGCTGGTGTCCGGCGCTACCAGGGCGATACCGAGCTCGGCGGCGATGCGCTGGGCGCCCGCCTTCTGCATGAAGTTTTCATCGGTGCAGGTGAGGCCGGAGAGCCAGTAGAGCACGGGTACCTTCTGGCCGGTGAGGGCCTGGGGCGGCAGATAGATGGCGAAGCGCATCTCGCAACCCAGCACCTCGGAGGCGTGGCTGTAGCGCTTGTGCCAGCCGCCGAAGCTCTTGTTGCTGCTGATTATGTCCAGATTCATCGGGGGAACTCCTGCACCCCGCCCACGGTGGCGGGCGGGGTGATCATGCTCAGTAGTGGATGACGCTGCGAATGCTCTTGCCTTCGTGCATCAGATCGAACGCCTCGTTGATCTGCTCAAGTCCCATGGTGTGGGTGATGAAGTCGTCCAGCTTGAACTCGCCCTGCATGTAGCGCTGCACGTAGCTCGGCAGCTCGCTACGACCGCGCACGCCGCCGAAGGCGCTGCCGCGCCAGACCCGGCCGGTGACCAGCTGGAACGGACGGGTGCTGATCTCCTGGCCGGCGCCGGCCACGCCGATGATGACCGACTCGCCCCAGCCTTTGTGGCAGCACTCCAGCGCCGCGCGCATCACCTTGACGTTGCCGATGCACTCGAACGAGAAGTCGACGCCGCCGTCGGTGAGCTCGACGATCACCTCCTGGATGGGCTTGTCGTAGTCGTTCGGGTTGATGCAGTCGGTGGCGCCCAGCTTGCGGGCCAGTTCGAACTTGCTCTCGTTGATGTCGATGGCGATGATGCGGCCGGCCTTGGCCAGACGAGCGCCGATCACTGCGGAGAGGCCGATGCCGCCCAGCCCGAAGATGGCGACGCTCTCACCCTCTTTCACCTTGGCGGTGTTCATCACGGCGCCGATGCCGGTGGTGACGCCGCAGCCGAGCAGACAGACCTCTTCCAGCGGGGCGGCCGGGTCCACCTTGGCGATGGAGATCTCGGGCAGTACCGTGTACTCGCTGAAGGTGGAGGTGCCCATGTAGTGATAGATGGGCTGGCCATCCTTGGAGAAGCGGGTGGTGCCGTCCGGCATCAGCCCCTTGCCCTGGGTGGCGCGGATCTTCTGGCACAGGTTGGTCTTGCCGGATTTGCAGAACTTGCACTCGCCGCACTCGGGGGTGTAGAGCGGGATCACGTGATCGCCAACCTTGACGCTGGTGACGCCCTCGCCGACGGATTCGACGATGCCGCCCCCCTCGTGACCCAGGATGCAGGGGAAGACCCCTTCCGGATCTTCACCGGAGAGGGTGAAGGCATCGGTGTGGCAGACGCCGGTCGCGACGATGCGCACCCGCACTTCGCCGGCTTGGGGCGGCATGACCTCGACTTCTTCGATGGAGAGGGGCTGGCCCGGGCCCCAGGCGATGGCGGCCTTACACTTGATGCTTTGAACCTGTGCCATGACGGATGTCCTTATTGTTGAGCAGGGTGAGGAGAATGGGTTCGGACATCCAGTGTAGTTTCCCGCTTATTTGGTGATAATAAGGCAAAATCTGAAATCACTTTTACAGACAGGTAATAATGTTCGGCTGGGAAGGGATCTGTGAATTTGTCAGCGTGGCGGAGCAGGGGGGATTTACCCCGGCGGCGCGCAAGCTGGGGGTGTCGGTGGCGCAAGTCAGCCGGCAGGTGGCACAGCTGGAGGATCGGCTGCAGGCCAAGCTGCTGCTGCGCACCACCCGTCAGGTGCGGCTCACCGAGCTCGGCGAGATCTATTATCGCCACTGTCGCCAGCTGCTGGACAACCTCTACGAGGCGGAGCTGGCGGTGGGGCGTCATCAGGCGGTGCCGCAGGGCACCCTGCGCATCACGGCCCCGGTCTCCTACGGCGAGAGCCGCATCGCCCCGCTGGTGAACGACTTCATGGTGCGCTTTCCCCAGCTGGAGGTGACCCTCAACCTCACCAACCAGCTGCTGGATCTGGTGCACGAGGGTTACGATCTGGCACTGCGACTCGGCCACCTCAAGGACTCCAGCCTGGTGGCGCGCAAGCTGGCGCAGCGGGTGCCCTATGTGTGCGCCTCGCCCGCCTACACCGCCCGCCACGGCATGCCCAACAGCCTCTCCGAGCTCACCCGCCACACCTGCCTGGTGGGCAACAGCGACGAGTGGCACTTCACCCTGGATGGCCGCTCCCACAGCGTGCGGGTGCACGGCCTGCTGCACTGCAACAGCGGCCACGCCCTGCTGGATGCGGCGCTCAAGGGGATCGGCATCATCCAGCTGCCGGACTACTACGTGAGCGACCACCTGGCCCAAGGCGAGCTTATCGAGCTGCTGCCCGAGCTGCGGGCGCCGGCGGAGGGGATCTGGGCCCTCTATCCCCACAACCGCCACCTCTCCCCCAAGGTGCGGCTGCTGGTGGACTATCTGACGGAGCGGCTGAGCGATCCCCATCAGCCCGCGCTGGTGCGCCCCGTTGGCTGAGTTCAGCTGAATAAAAAAGGCCCGCATGTGCGGGCCTTTTGCATGGCATGAAGGGCGGACTATTCCCGCTCTTTGACGTAGGGGGTACCGAGCGCCTTGGGTGCCACCGCCTTGCCGATGAAGCCGGCCAGCAGGAACACGGTCAGGATGTAGGGCAGCGCCTCGATGGCCTGCACCGGGATCGGGAAACCGCCGATGCTGACCCCTTGCAGCCGGATGGCGACCGCATCGAGGAAGCCGAACAGCAGGCAGGCCGCCATGGCGTTCCAGGGACGCCACTTGCCGAACACCAGCGCCGCCAGCGCCATGAAGCCCTTGCCCGCGCTCATGTTGGGGATGAACTGGGCAGTCTGGGCCACCGCCAGGTAGGTGCCGCCGATGCCGGCCAGCAGGCCGCCGATGATGAGCGCGGTGTAGCGCATGCGCACCACAGAGATACCGGCGGTATCGACCGCTGCCGGTGCCTCGCCCACCGCCCGCAGGCGCAGGCCGAAGCGGGTACGGAACAGCACCCACCAGGCCAGCGGCACGGCGGCGAACGCCACGTACTCCAGCAGGGAGTGGCCGCTCAGCAGCTCGCTGTAGAGCTGGCCAACGACAGGCACGTCATACAGCTCCTTGGCATAGGGCAGGTCGATGGGGGCGAAGCGGGCCGCGCCGGACAGTGCCGGGGTCTGACCGCCTTGATCAAACCAGTAACGACCCAGGGTGACGGTCAGGCCGGCCGCCAGGATGTTGATGGCCATGCCGCTCACCACCTGATCACCACGGTGGGTGATGGTGGCAAAGCCGTGCATCAGGGCGAACAGGATGGAGACACCCACCCCGGCACCCAGCCCAATCCAGGCAGAGCCGGAGACGGCTGCCGCCGCCGCGCTGGCGAACGCCGCCGCCAGCAGTTTGCCCTCCAGGGCGATGTTGACCACCCCGGAGCGCTCGCAGAACATGCCGGCCATGGCCGCCAGGATCAGCGGTGGCGCGGTGCGGATGGTAGCATCCAGCATCAGGATCAATATTTCAAACATGGCTTATGCTCCCTTCTGCTCGCAGAACATTCCTGTCATCCATGGCCGCCAGAATGAGTGGTGGCGCGGTACGGATGGTGGCATCCAGCATCAGGATCAGAATTTCGAACATGATCAGGCCCCCTTGACTTGCGCAGAGCGGTTGGCAAACGCCAGATAGAGCTGCTCGATGCGCGGACGCATCATGTGCTCAAGGGCGCCACAGAAGAGGATCACCAGACCCTGCAACACCACCACTATGTTGCGGTCCACCCCGAACTCGAAGCTGAGCTCGGCGCCGCCCTGATAGAGGAAGCCGAACAGCAGGCTGGCGATGATGACGCCGACCGGGTGGTTGCGCCCCATCAGCGCCACCGCAATGCCGGTGAAGCCGAAGCCTTCCACGAAGTTGAGCTTGATCTGGTGCAGTTCACCCTGCAGCACGTTGAGGGCGAAGAAGCCCGACAGCATGCCGGAGATCACCATGGCCAGGATCACCACCTTGGGATAGGAGATACCGGCATAGGCGGACGCACTCTGGCTGGCGCCGACCGAGCGGATCTCGTAGCCCCAGCGGGTATGCCAGATGAAGACCCACACCAGGGCCGCGCAGAGCAGTGCCCAGAAGAAGCTGATGTTGAGCGGGCTGTTCGACATTTCCATGCCGAATGCTCCCGCCAGTTCGCTCATCTTCGGCAGCCAGCTCGCCTCGGCAAACACCTTGCTCTCGGTGGCCATGGAGCCCGCCGGCTTGAACACCTCGACCAGCAGGTAGGCCATCAGGGAGGCGGCGATGAAGTTGAACATGATGGTGGTGATGACGATGTGGCTGCCGCGCTTGGCTTGCAGCCAGGCCGGGATGAAGGCCCAGGCCGCACCGAACAGGCCGCCGGCGATGATGGCCAGCGGTAGCAGCAGGGCGAACGGCAGGGAATCACCCAGCAGCAGACAGACCAGACCGACGCCGAGGCCGCCGATATAGGCCTGCCCCTCGCCACCGATGTTGAACAGACCGGCGTGGAAGGCCACCGCCACCGACAGACCGGTAAAGATGAAGCCGGTCGCGTAGTAGAGGGTGAAACCGACCCCTTCACCGGTGCCGAAGGCGCCGTACCACATGATCTCGGCGGCATCGACCGGGTTGATGTCGAGGTAGTAGAACAGGATGGCCGACACCAGGAAGGCCAGCAGGATGTTGACCGCGGGCAGTACGCCCACGGAAATCCAGGCAGGAATACGTGCTTGGCTCATGGGCGAGCCTCCTTGGCAATCTGGTCGGAGACGGGGGGGTTGACCATCAGCAGGCCGAATCCGTTACAAGTGGCTGTGACCTTCATGATGTGGCTCCTTGTGATTGGCTTGCCGCCACCTCGTCAGGAACTATGTTTGCCATCATCAGACCGATGGTGCGTTCATCCGCCTTGGCGGCATCCAGCTCACCGACGATGCGACCGTCGGCGATGACCAGGATGCGATCAGAGAGGCTCATGATCTCGTCCAGCTCCACCGAGACCAGCAACACGGCTTTGCCCTTGTCGCGCATGGCGATGATCTGCTGGTGGATGTACTCGATGGCGCCGATGTCGACCCCGCGGGTCGGCTGGCCGATCAGCAGCACATCCGGGTCCTGCTCCACTTCCCGGGCGATCACCAGCTTCTGCTGGTTGCCGCCGGAGAAGTTGGCGGTCTTGTGCTCGGGATGGGGCGGGCGCACGTCCCACTTGTCCATCTTGGCCTGGCAATCCTGCAGGATCGCCTCCTTGTTCTGCAGCCAGCCCTTGTTGTACTGGGGGCGGCGGTGATAGCCAAGGATAAAGGCCTCTTTCGCCTCGAAGCGGTTGATCAGCCCCATCTTGTGTCTGTCTTCCGGCACGTGGCCGAGACCGAAGTTGCGCACCCGCTCCGGGTCGGCCGGGTGGCTCACGCTCACTTCGTGGGCCTGACCGCCGCCGGTGATGGTGAAGCTGCCCTTGCTGGGTTTGAGGATGCCGCCGAGCAGGCTGAGCAGCTCGGACTGGCCGTTGCCGGAGACGCCGGCGATGCCGACCACTTCACCGGCCCGCACCTCGAAGCTGACGGATTTGACCCGCTCCACCCTGGCGTCGTCCACATAGCTGAGGCCATCGACCTTGAGCTTGGCGTCGCCCGGCTGGGTCGGCCCCTTGTCGACCTTGAGGCGCACCTTGCGGCCCACCATCAGTTCGGCCAACTGCTCCTTGTCGGTATCCTTGGTGGCGACGTGGGCCACCATTTCACCCCGGCGCATGATGGAGACCTGATCCGTGATGGCCAGGATCTCGCGCAGCTTGTGGGTGATGAGGATGATGGTGGCGCCCTGATCGCGCAGCTTCTTGAGCACCTCGAACAGATGATCCGCCTCTTGCGGGGTCAGAACCCCGGTCGGCTCGTCCAGGATCAGGATGCGGGCGCCGCGATAGAGCGCCTTGAGGATCTCGACCCGCTGTTGCAGGCCCACCGGCAGATCCTCGACCTTCTCGTGCAGCGGCACTTCGAGACCATAGTCCCGTGCCAGTTCGCCCAGCAGCTTTTCGGCCGCCGCCAGGCTCTTGCCCAGGTGCCAGCCGTTTTCCGCGCCGAGGATGACGTTTTCCAAAACCGTGAAGTTGTTCACCAGCATGAAGTGCTGGTGCACCATGCCCACGCCTGCGGCAATCGCATCTTGTGAGCCATGGGGTTTGAACGGGTTGCCGTCGATGAACATCTCGCCTTTGTCGGCGTGGTAGAAACCGTAGATGATGCTCATCAGGGTCGACTTGCCGGCGCCATTTTCGCCGACGATACCGTGAATGCTGCCTTTACGAACCTTAAGGTCGATCTGCTTGTTGGCGTACACTTCGCCAAACCGCTTATCGATACCCCTTAATTCGATGGCATAGCGATCTGTCTGGTCCATGATGCAGTCCTTGCGGGTCATGAAAAGAGACTAAAAACCGGCCCGTGCGGGCCGGTCGTTGGGTTGAGAGTAGTAGCGGTTACTCAGTATTTGCAGGTGCTGTCGCTCATGTAGTCGTGCACCTTGACCTTGCCGGAGATGATTTCAGCCTTGATGGCGTCCACCTTGGCTTTCATCTCGGGGGTGATCAGCTTCTCGTTGTCTTTGTCGAGTGCCCAATCCACACCACCCTCGGCCAGGCCCAGGTTCTTGATGCCCGGTTTCCAGGTGCCCTTGGCGGCGTCATCCCAGGTCTGGTAGGCGGCCAGGCCAACCGACTTGACCATGGAGGTCAGCATGGTGCCCGGTTGCAGGTGGTTCTGGTTGGAATCCACGCCGATGGCCAGCTTGCCTTCGTCCTTGGCGGCCTGGTAAACACCGATGCCGGTACCGCCGGCGGCGGCATAGACTACGTCGGCGCCCTTGGCGAACTGGGACTTGGCCAGTTCGGCACCCTTGGCCGGGTCAGCAAACGCCGCCGGGGTGGAGCCGGTCATGTTTTGGAACACTTCGATCTTCGGATTGACGTACTTGGCACCCTGCTCGTAGCCGCACTCGAACTTGCGGATCAGCGGGATGTCCATGCCGCCCACGAAGCCGACCTTGCCGGTCTTGGAGGCGATGGCAGCCAGGGCGCCCACCAGGAAGGAACCTTCATGCTCCTTGAAGATGACGGACTGGACGTTCGGCTTGTCGACCACCATGTCGATGATGGTGAACTGGGTTTTCGGGAACTCGGTCGCTACTTTCTCTACCGCGGAACCCATGTTGAAGCCGACGGCAACGATCGGGCCGTTGCCACGGCTGGCCAGACGACGCAGACCCTGCTCACGCTGGGCTTCGTTCTGGGGTTCGAACTCCTTGACCTTGACGCCTTTGTCTTTGTTGTAGACTTCGACGCCATTGCGGAACACGGCTTCGTTGAACGACTTGTCGAATTTGCCTGCGGTGTCGTAGATGACTGCGGGCTGGGAGGCTGCCTGGGCAGACAGGGCAGCGAGAGTGAGGGCGGCAACGGTGGCCAGCTTGAGCACTTTAGTCACGATCGTATCCTTGATTGTTATGTGAGGGTCCACAACCTGCCGGGGCAGGCCATAAAGCACGCTGGCTAACTGTAAGTGAGCCATGGTGTGGGTCAAGGAGATCATAAAGGAAAAACGTTTGCGTTAACGGTTTGAAATATAAGCACATCGCTTTATAAGTGGTTGTTTTGATGCCTGTTTTCAGATTTAAATTCTGTGAATAATTGGCTCCAAATGACATTTCTGTTTGTATTCATAAGGTTATAAGCAAGCGTTTTCTTAAAATTGTACAAAAAGTGGCTTCCAATGGTGCCGGCTGATGGATTTTTCTCGGTTGGAACGCCTCATCCTCGGTGGCACGAAACCGGCTTGCAGCGATCACCGACAAGCCGATTTGGTCTGTGGCGCCGCAGGTCGTATAATCCCCGCCTGTATAAATAAACAGGAGTGGTGATGGACGTTTCAACCCTGCTCGACGGGCTCAATGACAAGCAAAGAGACGCGGTGGCGGCCCCCCGTTGCAACCTGCTGGTGCTGGCCGGTGCCGGTTCGGGCAAGACCCGGGTGCTGGTGCACCGTATCGCCTGGCTGATGCAGGTGGAACGCTGTTCACCCTTCTCCATCATCGCGGTGACCTTTACCAACAAGGCGGCGGCCGAGATGCGCGGCCGGGTCGAAAAAGTGATCGGTGACGGCGTGCGCGGCATGTGGATCGGCACCTTCCACGGCATCGCCCACCGCTTGCTGCGGGCCCACCATCTGGATGCGGGGCTGCCGCAGGATTTCCAGATCCTCGACTCCGACGACCAGTACCGCCTCATTCGCCGGGTGCTCAAGGCGCTCAACCTCGACGAGAAGCACTGGGCCCCCCGCGCCGTGATGGGCTACATCAACGGCAAGAAAGACGAGGGGCTGCGCCCCGGCGACATCGACCTTTACGGCGACCCCGTCACCCGCACCTATCAGCAGATCTACAAGACCTATCAAGAGACCTGCGATCGCTCCGGGCTGGTGGACTTCGCAGAACTCCTGCTGCGCGCCCACGAGCTGTGGCTCAACAAGCCGCACATCCTCGAGCACTACCGCGACCGCTTCCAGAACATCCTGGTGGACGAGTTCCAGGATACCAACGGCATCCAGTACGCCTGGCTGCGGATGCTGGCCGGCGACAGCGGCAAGGTGATGATCGTCGGCGACGATGACCAGTCCATCTACGGCTGGCGCGGCGCCAAGATCGAGAACATCCAGCGCTTTCTGACCGACTACCAGGGCGCCGAGACAATTCGCCTCGAGCAGAACTACCGCTCCACCGCCAACATCCTGAAAGCCGCCAACTGCGTCATCGCCAACAACGCCGAGCGCCTTGGCAAGGAGCTGTGGACCGAAGGGGCCGAGGGCGAGCCGATTTCGCTGTACGCCGCCTTCAACGAGGTGGACGAAGCCCGCTTCGTGGTTGGCCGCCTCAAGGACTGGAAGGAAAAGGGCGGCCTCTTGGCCGACTGCGCCATCCTCTATCGCTCCAACGCCCAGTCCCGGGTGCTGGAAGAGGCGCTGATGCAGGACGCCATGCCCTACCGCATCTACGGCGGCTTGCGCTTCTTCGAGCGGCAGGAGATCAAGGATGCCATGGCCTACCTGCGGCTTATCAACAACCGTGGCGACGACGCCAGCTTCGAGCGGGTAGTCAACACTCCGACCCGCGGCATCGGCGATCGCACCCTCGAAATCCTGCGCAATAACGCTCGCGATCAGGGCCAGAACCTGTGGCAGTCCGCCAAGACGCTACTGAACGACAAGGTGCTGACCGGCCGCGCCGGCAACGCGGTGCGTGGCTTCGTGGATCTGATCGATGCGCTGGAGGAGCAGGTCTCCCTGCTGCCGCTGCACCAGCAGGCGGACATCGCCATCCAGCACTCCGGCCTCAAGGCCATGTATCTGGCGGAAAAAGGCGAGAAATCCCAGGCGCGGGTAGAGAACCTGGACGAACTGGTCACCGCCTGCCGCCAGTACCAGCGCCCGGACGAGCTGGAAGACATGAGCGATCTCTCCGCCTTCCTCGCCCACGCGGCGCTGGAATCCGGCGAGAATCAGGCGGACGAATATGCCGACGCGGTGCAGCTGATGACCTTGCACAGCGCCAAGGGGCTGGAATTCCCGCTGGTGCTGCTGGTCGGCGTCGAAGAAGGGATGTTCCCCAGCCAGCAATCCACCGAGGAGTCGGGCCGGCTGGAGGAGGAGCGGCGCCTCTGTTATGTCGGCATGACCCGCGCCATGGAGAAGCTCTACATCTGTTATGCCGAGAGCCGCCGCATCTACGGCCGCGAGATGTTCCACAAGCCGAGCCGCTTTATCCGCGAGATGCCCGCCGAGTGTCTGGAAGAGATCCGGCTGCGCACTCAGGTCAGCAGGCCCACCCAGTACGGCCGTTTCAGCCAGAACGAGGTGCAGCAGAGTTTCGACGCCAGCGGCATCAAGCTCGGCCAGCGGGTGCTCCATCCGAAATTTGGCGAAGGCATAGTGCTGAACTTCGAAGGGGTCGGCCAGCAGAGCCGGGTGCAGATCCAGTTCGACGACGTCGGCGCCAAGTGGTTGGTAACAGCGTATGCCAGATTGGAAGCGCTTTGATTTTTCCCGCTCTTGATGCAACCAACCCGGCTTAGGCCGGGTTGGTCATATCAGTCATCGCGGACATCTTATCAAATATGCAGCGTTACTCAGACCAATGACTACTCCAGAGAGTAGCGCTCTATTAAATTACCTCGATTCGGAAGTGATAATATCCTTTACAACATATTCATAAAACCTTACGCCTTTATCGTTGAGATAAGCCCCACCAAAATTACCAAACGTCGAAGCACCTGAAGGCAGAATCAACAGTCCAGACATAATTAGAGGTTGATAATCTATGTCCGCTCCACGCTGCCAAATATTTTGTTTTTCTGCCTCATTAGTTGTAGATTCCATTTCTGACCAGTAATTATAAAAATCTTTCAGCCTAGGGAATCCCTCTACCGGATGAATATTTTCAATGCTAAACATTAAAGAGTTATATTCGTGTGTTGTAAAATGATTATGCACGAACGTCTCTATAAAAAGCTTTCCCAACAGCTTGGCTTTTAATTCGTCATGATAACGTTCGATATAGACGATTGTGTTTTCAATGATATTATCTGTTATCTCATGAGAAAATTTTAAAACATCTATCGATGCTATACCATCCACTTCATCTTCATATACCTGTCCAATAAATGCAGCGTACTTCCTTATAAATAGCATGTTACCAATAGATTGTTTTAAATCCTTTGATGCAATAATCCATTTTATTATTGGGATTTCTTTTAACAATGCCTCATTATCACTCAAAAATGATAGAGATTCGTCTAAACCCAATTCCGTTATATCAACAAGAGCATCCTTAGTTTTCTCCGTTAAAAGCGGAGCTAAATTTTTATTAGCTTTCAATTTCACCACCATATAGATAAAGGTGCAACCTGATGGAATGACTTAACTAGATGGTATTCTAGAGTGATCGTATTCATCGTTGCGATTTATTATCTGTGCTAAGCCATCCATCGCCGGCATTATTTCCTGTATAATCTCATCGAATCCAGATGCTATAAATGAATTTCCCAAAGACAGACATCTTAAATATGTAGCAGATGCAAGATTATAAATGGCAAGTCGTTTGTTCTCTTGCATCATGAAATTAATAGCGCTATTTCTGGTAGAGCTTTCCCTATCAGATAAGGCTATAAGATTGACCATATCATCGGAAAAAGAGTGCACAGAGTCACACAATGGTACGTAGTAAGAGTGGTAAGGATTTTCCCATTCAATAGCTTGAAAAAGACGCTTAACTCCAGGATAAGGCGGAGCATCAGGCCATTTGTCATTGAAATGTTCAACCAACTGTTTCCCTAGCCTAATTCTTTCTTGTGCAGCAGGGTTTTCAAAACCTTTTGATTGGAGATACGAAAGCCAATTCTCGCCATTTTTTATAAGCATCTTTTTGGAGTCCCTGAGCAAGGACTGAGCATTTTTGCCATTATCAATAGCAATATAATTCTGGTTTGCGGACTGCTCTATAATCACTCTTGTTAGAACCTCAACAACAGATAGCCGATTTGATTTCAAACTATCACATGCTTGGGAACTTAGTTCATTCAATACTGTAAAGTATTGATTAATCACCAACCTCTGCTCTTTACTTTTTATATTATCAATTTTCGCCTTATGCCTTAAATATATATTATGACAAAGAAAATTAATATCAGTAATAGCTCCAATATCTTCATTCATATTGAACTTATATTCTTTAAACATTTAATAACCCGCTGTGAATTTTATGAAAATACAGCATCTAAATAGCTGTTCAGAAGAGTGGGAATATGGGTTCCCACCTTTTGGCTGCGGCGTAGCTGTTAAGGCTACGCCGTATTTGTTAGGTGAAGACATCTGGTCACTTAACCAGCTTGCTCTCCATCACCCCTTGCTTGCCCTCCTCTTCGCTGACCTGACTCAGCTTGGAGCGGGCCATCAGCAGGCCCATCTTGACCTCCTGCCATACGTAGTAGTTTTTGCCCGCCTCGGTGCTGAGGGTCAGAGTGGCATCGTTCTCCGACTTGGAGGTGATGGTGTGGCTGCCCGGCGTCACCTGCTTGAGGATATAGCTGTGGGCTACGGTATCACCGACCGCCACGCCATCCACCAGCACTGGCATTTTGACAGCCGTGCCGAAGGTCTCGTTGCGATAGATATAGAGGTTGGCCGCATCTTTGGGCGCCACAAACTGCTTGGCCTGCGCATCTGCGGTGGCATCGGCCATGGGTACGGAAGCACAACCGGAAAGCAGGGCTGTCGACAGCAGGGCAGCACTCATCAATATTTGCCTGAACATAGTGGTTTGGTTTGAGTGAGTTAACGGGGTTTAAAGGTTCGCATGAGGCTTTGTTACCGGGCAACTACTCAAACCACCGCCGGTGTGACGGGATTCAATATTCCGGCAATAAACCGGCATGGTGCGGCACTTGGACGGTGCAGCGAACCGCGGCATGCCGCTTGTCATTGATGCCTAAATGGATGCTGACGCTACGCAGGGCAGGGACTTAGGTTCGATTATACCTAGCTGATCGAACCTGCACGGGCTGACAGGGAGAATGGCCACTCACCGTCTGATATCAGACATGGCCGTCAGTTATTCGAATGCGCTTTTACGTCAGGGTGTTGCAGGCTTGCCAGCTCACTCTGGACGGTCTGGAACAAGCTGATCAGGCGCGCTCGATAGGTGTGGTGGGTCAGCACCGTCTGTTGCCCATGGGCGGCGATGGCGGCGCGCTCTTCCTCGTGGTTCAGGTAATAGCGACAGATCTCCAGCAGATTCTGTGTATCGCGGAAGATCACCAGATCCTTGCCTGGGGTGAAGAGATGATGCAGATCCTCCTTGTCGTTGGTCACCATGAATCCACCGGCGCCAAGAATATCAAACACCCGCATGGGGAGCCCCGACTCGACGAAACTGCGCACCAGATTCAGGTTGATCCTGCTGCGTTGAAACAGGCGTGGCATCGCTTGGTAATGTTCTGCGTATCCGCAATAGCTCTGCGTGTGTGTCGCCCACTCCGGGTTTCCATACACGGCGACCCGTTCAAACCGGGCCGCCAGAGCCTGGATACAGGACACCCTTTCCCGATAGGAGTGTTCGCGGCCCAGCAGATAGGCCAGTTTTTCATATTCGCTCAGGTAGGGTAGCCCGCTCAGCGGATACACCTCTTTGACAAGCCGTAGATGAGATTCCGTGAGTTGTGCGGTCAAGGGCCGCCCCTCCAGGTGCGCATCGAGGTGCCCAATCAACTGTTCCAGCGTTTGCAGCGGTCCGGGGGCCAGCCGTGGCTTGATGTGGGTCTGGTATTCCGGTGGGGTCAGGTTGGCGATGAAGGAGATATCGTGATCATAACCCGGCTCGGCTGGCAGTTGGCGCTGCTCGTTGATGGCGACCGGCAGGTAGTAGACGTTGCCCTTGCTCCGCTCCTTGAGCCTGCTTGCGACGGCAAGGTCGTAGACAAACGTGAAGGAGAGGGGGTTGGAGATGGCGTCATGATGCATGCCATAGCAAGGCGTATCGACCACCCACGCAATGTAGGGCTTGCGCAATGCTTCGGCCGCTTGAGAGAGGAGGGGGTTGAAGTTGATGCTGAAGAGGTAATCAAAATTGAGAAACGGCAGCTTGGTAAACACCTCGGCAGAATAGGCGATGCGAATCACGTTAAATCCCAGCGCCTGGAGAGTGTCCATGCAGTCTCTCGCGATGGTTACATGCTCAAAGCAGAGAACGGTTGCAGCCTGATCCTTCATGTTTTCTCCCCATTATCCCGCGTGTGTCTCGTCAAGGAGAGGGCGCCGCAAGCGCTTGAAGAGTCCTGCCCGATGACAGCCTTGAGGTCCAGTACCTTCGTGATGCCCTGATGAGTGTTTTGCGACCCATATCATGGGCGGCGCCTGTTTTTGGCCCTCGCCTCTTGGCTTGTCAGCACAGAGGGGTGGCCAAGGCGACGTTGTTTTGGTTGGTCTCAATTGTGCCTTTATAACGCAATGTTGAGTCTCGTGTGAAGCTATTTAGCCAACGGTCACCCAAGTAGGTGCCAACGAATGGCAGATCTTCAGATGTGGGCACCCACCTTGCTTCCCATAAGCTCGAGCCTGCTAACGCTCGATGACGCTGGGCTAATCGAATCAGTGCAATGGGAAGGTGGGTAAAACAGAGAGGAGAAATCAGAAACCCGGCCACTGACGGGGCGCGGTGGCCGGGTGAATTGTAAAGAGTAGGGTGACAGAGAACGCGGGGTATCAGCCTAGTCTAATCAACTCGATGGGGGCGTACTGCTCCCGGGAGTTGGCCAGCAGCACGCACTTCTCATGCTCGGCCTGATAGGGGGTCAGGTTGTCGGTGTGGGCCTCTTTTAGAAAGTCGACGGCGCCGGTGGCGGCGATCATCACGCGCTGACCCGCTGTGAGCGCATTGCGGTTTCGGTCATAGATTTTCATGGCACTCTCCTTTTGTGGGGCCCGGCGGTATGCCCGGGCTGCGCGGATCAGCCTACGCCCCTGCCAAAGAGTGATGCATGTCACAGATCAAAAAAGAGCCAAAGAGGGACTCAGTGCGTCGGCAAGGGTGAGCGGGCCTGCCGTGCGGGGTCGTCCAATCCTGTCGCTGGGAAGGCAGGTGGATTCTGCTTTTTGCGGGGGCGGGCTCGAACAAACGGGGGGATGCGCTATAGTGGATGCCGCTCGTTTAACTGCCTTCAACCAACCGAGAGCGCATTATGAATCGTGATATCGTCGCCCAGTTTATCAAGATGTTGACCAACCTCGACCAGTGCCTGGCCAAGGCCGAGGCCCACGCCGCCGCCAAGAAATTCAATGTGGAGAACTTCTACGGCGATCGGCTGATCGTTGACATGCTGCCATTCAGCAAGCAGGTGCTGATCTGCTGCGACAGCGCCCGCGCCGTGGTGGCCACCGCCAGCCTGAGCGAGCCGCCGGTACTGGGGGATGACCCCAAGACCATGGCGGATCTGCGTGCCCACGTGGCCAAGACCCTCACCTATCTGCAGAGCAAGCTGGATGCCGATTTCAGCCAGTATGCGAGCGGCCACTACTACCCCTACTGGGCCGGTGGCAAGGGGATGGACGGCTACACCTGCGTGCATGAGTACGGCATCCCCAACTTCTACTTCCACCTCACCATGACCTATGCCCTGCTGCGCAAGGCCGGGGTCGAGCTTGGCAAGGGGGATTACCTGGGCGCCATCAACCTGCAATAAGCTCATCCCGTCGTCCGGGCTTTGCCCAGGATAAAAAGAGCCTGCCACTGTGGCAGGCTCTGTCGTTTTCGGGGTCACCGCGGGCGGGTTACTGCGCCGGGATCTCCGGCTCCACCAGAGCGGCCAGCTGGGCCAGCGACTCCTGCCAGCCGAGGTAGCACATCTCCACCGGGATGACCTCGGGGATCCCCTCCTGCACGATGGCGAGCTCGGTGCCGCACACCACCCCGGTCAGGATCACGGTCACGTGCATCACTCCCGGCAGGTTGGGATCGTCGAACCGGTCGGTGTAGCGGATGCGCTTGCCCGGTTCGAGCTCCAGGTATTCGCCGCCAAAGGCGTGGCTGTTGCCGTTGCCAAAATGGGTGAACGCCATCCGGAAGTGGCCGCCGACCTGCGCCTCCAGTTGCTCCACCCGGCAGGTGAAGCCATAGGGCGGCAGCCACTTGGCCAGCGCATCGGCCTCGATAAAGGCCCGGTAGATCCGCATCGGCGGTGCCTTGAGCACCCGGTGCAGCCGCACTGTTCCTGTCCTCATCTCTCTGTTCCTCGTTGCCTTGGGTCCATCAAGGATAGCCGGTTGCGTCCGTTTGCCGACGACTGGCCGGCATTGGCGCCCTAGAAGGGGCCGTTGCGATCGCGCAGCTGGTCGGGCAGGCCGTCGTGATCCCCCAGCTCGCGCTCGGGTACCGCATCCCAGTGCCGCGCACCGATGAAGCGGTTGCGCTCGGGGTGCACGGCGTAGTGGATGTGGTTGTCCGCCCGATCGGTGTCGCCCACGCAGAGCAGTCGCACCGGCTGATTTGTGTTGTTGATGAAGGTGTGGGCCAGCCCGTCGCCTGCCTTGAAGCCGACCGAGTCGCCGGGCTGCAGCCGATGCAGCACGCCATCGAGCCAGACGTCCGGGGTGCCTTCCAGCACGTGGACGAACTCGTCCTCGGTCTCCTCGGCGTGGGGCCAGCTGGTGCGCCGGCCGGGCGGCAGCAACTCGTGGTGAATGCCGAGGCGGGCAAAGCCGTAGTGCCTGCCGAGGGCGCTGCCCAGAGAGAGCGGCTCCTCGCTGCCGGAGTAGCGGCCGGGCTCGGGCTCCTGCAGCTCGCGCCAGTGCTTGATGCTGGGGTGACGGTTCATGACGGCTCCTTGTCGAAGTGATGGGGGAAACAAGCGGCCCCGTGCTGGGCGCACGGGGCCGGAAGTGGGCGTCTTGCGCCCGAGTGGCGATGAGCCGGACTAGCGGCCCAGGTTGTCGGCCAGCTGCTTGGCGCGGCCGGCAGCCCACTGGTCGATCATCTTCTCCATCTCGCTGGCGGTGATGGGGCTGTCCTTGTGGGTGGTGTCCGGGCTCTCGCGCGCATCCATCACCCGCACCAGCAGCTTGCCGTTCTGGGAGTCGAGCAGCTGGGCCATGCTGCCCACCTTGAGCAGATAGGGCTCCTTGCCGATCACCTCGCGGGTGACATTGATGGCGATCTTGGCGGGCAGCAGATCCCGCAGCTTGGGGTCGGGCCGGGTCAGGTCGAAGTTGGTGATGGCGGCCTGCACCCGCATCACGCCGGGGCCGGGGGCGCTGGCAATCTTGACGCCGTGGCTCATCAGCTCGCGCTGGAAGGTGGCGTGGTAGTAGCGGCCAATTTCGTTCTGTTCGTTGGCGGTGAGCAGATACCACTGGCCGTTCTCCTGGCGGATGAACTGCAAGGGATCGAGCAGCACCTGATGGTACTGGCGCAGATCCACGCCGGGCTCCTTGTAGATACGCTGGTTGGGGTTGCTTTCGCTCTGCTGGAAGGCGGTCAGCGGAATCGCCTGCAGGCTGTGGGAGACCTGGTTCTTCACCGCGCAGCCACCCAGCAGAATGGCCACCATGCCCGCGATTACGGCTCTTTTCATCTTTTGCTCCTGATTGCGGCGCTTGCCCGACCCTGGCATCCGGTGCGCAGGGCATTGCAAGAGAAATAACCGATTCAAAGAGCGCCCACAAGCGAAGAGTACAGCGGCGTTCAGGCGGGATCCAGCCCGCAGGCGGCCGCCACCCGTTGGCCGGGACATGACGCTAATACGATGATTTTGCTTCGGATCGGCAATCATTTGATCAAGGTTGCGGATATTGGCGCCGTTCGCTCATATAATCGCCGCCATGAAACTGATTCGGAAGGATTCGATGACCAGCCTGATGGCGGCCCTGTGCGGGCTGCTGCTCTCCTGCCTGGCCTGGGCGGCACCCACCCCCTTCGTCACCACGCCCCCTGACAGCACCACCACGGCACCCTCCGCCAGCATGGAGCCGCTGCTCTCCTGGTTTACCGGCGAGTTTTCCAGCCGCGAGCAGGCCAGCTACGACAACCGCTTCACCAGCGCCGAGTTGCGGCTGGTGGAGATCTGGCCCGGCTACAAGGGTTTTCGCTGGGTCTATGCCGAGCAGTTCCTGACCGAGCGGGCGGTGCGCCCGTTCCGCCAGCGCATCTACCGCTTCTCGCTGGTACCCGACGGCCGCATCCTGATGGCCGAGCTGACCATGCCACGGGCCATCGACTTCGCCGGTGCCTGGCGCCAGCCCGAGCTGCTCGACTCTCTCACACCGCAGCAGCTCTCTTTGCGTCAGGGCTGCGAGATCTGGCTGACCCGCCAGCCATCGGGGGAGTACGCCGGCCACAGCAAGGTGGGCAGCTGCTCCACCAATTTTGGCGGCGCCAGCACCCTGGTGCAGTACCTCTGGATCGGCCCCCACAGCGTGAGATTGCTGGATCGGGCCTACGACACCGAGGCCCATCAGCGCTGGGGCAGCCCGGGGGAGGGCTATGTCTATCTGCGCCGGGTGAAACAGCGCGGCGAGTAGGGCTGCGCCCTACAGCTGGTGGCGCTGCTCGCTCAGGTAGTCGATGAGCAGCCGCAGGCGCAGTGGCAGGGGCTCCCTGGCCGGGTAGAGCAGGTTGACCGGGCGCGGGGCGGGCAGGGCATCCGCGAGGATCTCCTGCAGGGTGCCGCGTTCTAGCTCCTCGCTCAGCAGGGCGCGCGGCTGCAGCAGGATGCCGGCATGGTTGAGGGCGGCCACCTTGAGGGCGCTGCCGTGATTGCTGATGAAGGGGCTGTCCCACAAGTGCAGCTGTTCGAGCGGAAAGGCCTCGGCCAGGCTCGACTGGCCGAGCCAGGGGCTGAATCCCAGGCAGTGGTGGCGGGCCAGATCCGCCAGCGTGAGGGGAGTACCGTGGCGTTGCAGGTAGTGCGGGGACGCGCAGAACACCGAATCGGAGCTGGCCAGTGGCCGGGCGATGTAGCCGGCATCCTTGGGCTGACCGACCCGGAAGATGAGATCGAAGCCGTCACCGATGACATCCACCAGCCGATCCGACAGATCCAGCTCGATGCGGATCTGCGGGTAGCGCTCCATGAAGCGGCACAGCAGCGGCGTCAGCCGGTAGCTGCCGAAGGTGACGGGAGCATTGATGCGGATCCTACCCGCCGCCTGGCCGGTATTGGCCAGGGTGTTCTGCTCCAGCTCCCGGTAGTGTTGCAACAGGCTCTGGCAGCCGGCGAGGTACGCCTGACCCGCCTCGGTCAGGCTCTGGCAACGGGTGTTGCGATTGAGCAGGCGGGAGCCGACTCTGGCCTCCAGCCACTTGATGTACTTGCCGATCATGGCCGGCGTCATCGCGAAACGTTCCGCCACGGCGGCGAAACTGCCCGCGCGGGCAACCTCGACGAAGATCTCGATGGCCGTCAAGCGATCCACTCTAAACTCCTGGTTTATAAAGCCGAGCGCCACTATGTCTGGCTGGCGTCGCGGCTGTCAATATACTGGGCGGCAGCCAATCCACGCTGGAATCTTTCCCGATGACACTCGACTATTACGCCCTCTATCTGCTGCTCGCCATCGGTACCGTGCTGAGCCCGGGGCCCGCCGTGATCTACACCATAGGCAACACCCTGACCCGGGGCACCCGCCACGCCATCGCCGGCTTTTGCGGGGTGGCGGTAGGCATCCTGCTGGTGGCGAGCCTGGCCTCGCTGGCGGTGCTCTGGTTCACCCGATGGCTGGCCGCGGGCCAGCAGATCCTCACCCTGGGCGGCGCATTCTACCTGCTCTATCTGGGGCTCAACGCCTGGCGCCAGCGGGTGGTGAGCCCGGTGCCGGGGGCCGGGCCGGATCGGGATTGTCGTCGCAGCTTCATCAAGGGGGCGCTCATCAGCCTGCTCAATCCCAAGGCGATCATCTTCTTCACCAGCCTGTTTCCCCAGTTCATCGACTTTCGTCATGGGGCGCTGGGTCAGTGCATGCTGCTGGCGGTCACCTTCAGCGCCGTGGTGCTGGTGGTGCATGGTGGCTACTGCCTGGTGTTCCACTGGGTGGGGGCGCAAGGCTATGGCGAACGCTTCGCCAGGGGGATCAACCGGCTGTCGGCGGTGATGTTCACCGGCTTCGCCCTGTTGCTGCTGTTCAAGGGGTTGAGGTAGGGGAAGAACCGGCAGCGAGCATCCCGAATGGGGTGAGCAGGAAAAATAAGATTCCATTGGTGCTCTTTGTGCCGCATGCTCCCCGGTTCAGTGAGTGGGGCACGGATAATCAGGACCCCAACTGACATGGTCGAGGCGATGCCCATGGCATGGCCTTTCAACAAGGTTGGCAACATGTCCTATTACGAACACGAGGTGGTCGGTCATCCCGACGTGGAATTGGGGTTGTGTGGCGAGCGTCAGGTACGCTACCGGATCCATGGTGCCGAACAGGCCGGCAGCGGCCTGGTGGTCTATATCCCGGGATTTGGCGGTGATCTGGGTGCCTACAGCCAGGTCTTTTGCGAGAAGGTGGCCGCGCAGCACGGTATGGCTGCACTTTGTGTCGACTATTTCTGCATGCGTTCGCGCCCGGCGGTGGGGGCCGCCATCTCCTTGCTGCCAGAGGAGCGTGAGCGTGCACTCGCCCTGCTGGGTTTGCCGGCCAAAACACCCGATACCGCGCTGCTGCGTGCGCTGGATGGTGTGCAGCCAGCTGCACCGTTGCGCTTTCAGGGGGTGTTGGTGCCCCCCGATGGGGCCTACCAGAACTTCGGGGTGATGGCTGCCCTCGATATCCTCAATGCCATCGAAGATGCGATGTTCCGTTACGGCGGCAATCGCGACAATCTGATACTGGTTGGCTCCTCCTACGGCGGCTACCTGGCGCAGTTGGTCAACAAGTTTCGCCCCGGCTATGTCCGCGCCCTGTTTGACAACTCCTCCTGGGCCGAGCCCAATCTGGCCTATGTGGTGGGACGAGACATCGGCGCGGTGGAGTACCAGTGCAGCCTGCAAGGCGGAGTGGAGCTGGCGCTGTGCGTGGACTCCCCCTGGCGGATGGTGGCCGGGCACCCGCACGAGTTCGATGTGGATGCCTTCATCATCCGGGCGTTCAGTGCCTCCCAGCTCGATCAGATGGCCGCGCAGGGGGGGACGCAGACCTTCTGTTTGATGGTGCACGCCATCCATGACGCCATCGCCCCTGCCGATGCCAAACTGACCATGGCACGCGCCATGCTGGCACGGGGCTTCAATGCCGAGCTGATCTTGTTCGACGAGTCGAGTGTCGATGGTGAGTTCATTCGCAACATGGAGCACGGCATGGGGCTTTCCATGCTGCAGTTCTTCGCGCAGGGGCTGGCGCTGCTGGCCGAACGCTCGCCTGCCTTTACGGCCACTCGCGCCGCCGAGGTGACTCTGCATGCCGGTCACTCGGTCTATCAGCTGAACTTTGCCAACCCAGAGGTGCGGCTGCAACGCCAGCGGATCGAGGCCTGACGGCCTCAGCCGAGAGCCTGGAGCAGGGTGTTTGCCAATAAACAACGGGGGCTTGGCCCCCGTTGTTGTTATCGATGGCTCGCGGCTCAGAGCTTGAACAGCGGGCGCAGGCGGATGCCGATCAGGCTGCCGGCGAGGGCCATCAACATCCAGACCCAGCCGTGCAGGCTGCCGGAGGCGGTGCCGTCGAAGAAGCCGCCGAGGTTGCAGGCGCTGTACATGGCGCCCATCCCCATCAGCAGGCCGCCGAGGATGGAGGCCAGGCTGTTGCCGAGCCGCATCGGGGCGAAGGTGCCGCCACCGCTGATGCAGCGCGCCAGCATGGCCCCCAGAATGCCGAGCCAGAACATGCCGACCATGGGGTTGATGAACAGTGGCTGGGCCAGCTTGGGGTGTCCCTCGAACAGGCCGAACAGGGAGGCACCGCGCAGCGCCATGTCATAGACGGCGCCGGTGATGGTCCAGGCCGAGCCGTGCAGGGCGACGACGCTGGAGTTGAGCAAAGCTATGATGATGCCGCCGGTCAGCACGGTGAAGCGGCCATCGCGCCAGAACAGGTTGCCGCCGCTGAAGAGGGGCTTGAGCTCGCCGGTGCGTTTGAGCTCGCTCTTGCGAAACAGCAGGAACAGCGCGGCGACCAGTGCCAGGTTGAGCAGCATGCCGCTCCAGATATTGCCGGTCAGGTCTTTTGCCAGTACCACTTGGCTGGAGAAGGTAGCTTCCAGTTCGGGGCGGAACTGGTTGCTGATCAGGGTGCCGATGCCGTAGCAGAGCAGCACCAGCCAGAAGCGGGGTTGCCCCTCGCCGCAGCAGTAAAGAGTGCCGGTGGCACAGACGCCTGCCAGCTGCATGCCGATGCCGAACAGGAAGGCGCCGACGATGAAGGGAATGCCGATGGCCATCACGTTGCCCACCATGGCATCGCCGAACAGGGCATGGCTAAAGGAGAGGAAGCAGGTGAACAGCAGAATTTCGATGGCGATGGTGAGCAGGTGAACCCGCACGTAGTAGCTGTTGCGCTTGGTCAGCATCTCGCGCCAACCGAACACGATGCCGAAGCGGCTGAAGGAGAGGGTAAAGCCGAAGCCGAATCCGATCAGGGCCATCAGAGCCCATTTCATACCAAAGGTGTTGCCGAGCCAGAGTAACGCTCCCCCCGCGATTGCCACGATGGGGAGCGACCATTTTCGATTCATGCTGTTGTTTCCTGTGCGTCATGGATGGAAGCCGTGCATCCTATTCCCACATTGAGTCCGATTCCAGCCCGGATCGGGTGGATGGCCGGAAAATCCGGGCAAAACCCCATCCAGATCAATTCATGATGGCAGGGGAAGCGAAATGAGGATGAATCCGTTTTCGTGCGGGAAATAATGTAGTGGCAGCTCCTTGCTGGAATTAAATGGCAAAAGATGAATTTATATTTTGCGCCGCCAAATATTTCTGGGTAGAATCTTGGCGTGTTATCAACAGATGGAAGGATATTATGGAAAGCGACAGTTGTAGCCGATTGCACAGCGCGATGTGGGCTAATCAGAACTGAGGTTGATATCCCTTCTTCTCCCTCACTCTGATCGCTCAGAGTGTGGCATCTAGCGAGTCATCCCGACTCTTGCAACCCAGTCCCGCCGGGAACTGCGTTGCTCCCCGGATTGTTCCACTCCCTCTGCGAGCCATGCCGCCTCGCGCCCCAGCAATTGCACGCCTTGCCACGTACGCCCTTTGTCATGGGCCCGGGGCTGCCCGTTGCGCCCGCTCACCGGATCTTTGGCGAGCAGGGACAAACAGGCCAGCGTGAAATAACAGGATGGACAGCTCGTATTGAAAACAATGTGGTTTTCGATAGGCTGCGTTGCGAATTTAAATAATGAAGGTCTCTTCTTTATATATTTGGAAATATGCGCTGGCTATTTCTCAATATATTCATGGGGTGCGGTTGATTGCTCATGTGACCGGACCATGAACCCTCCTCATTATTATTCGGCCATCATGCCGTTATTGTTGCCTGTGGTTATCCTGATCTCCTTTATCGGTCCTGGTCGCCCCGTTGCGGCCCTTGCCTCCTGTCGATAACGCCGCCGCGCGGATCTGTCCGCCGGCGATGACCTGCCGTGCCCTCGATATGCCGGGGCCGGCTTGCTGCCGCTCAACTCGGAGGAACCGTCATGACCGAAGAGCCCAAACCTAGACCCTCGGGGTCCACGCCTACCCACTCCTGATCCCCTGCGGGGAGCGGGATGCGGTGTCCTGACCCCTGATCCGACCCGAGCATGCCGGTGTGGTCGCGCAGACAGCTGTCTGCGTGCCGCCCAGTGTGCGGCGGCTATTTGCCCGCTGCCGGGTCCATTGCATTTCACATCAGTACTGACGCCAGGCCCGGCCCGCGACAGGGCCTGCTTGCGCGTAGAAATCAGGATAACGAGTCATGAAACAACAACATACCGCCAGCCGGCACAAGCAGCAGGGGTTCGTTGCCCCGGCCAGTGCCAGGGAGAAACTCTCCTCCCGGGTGCTCGATGAGGCCGACAAGTCCCTCGAGTACACCCTCACCGCCGTGCGCGGCAACATCGATGGCCTCACCGCGACCGAGGCCGCCAACCGCCTGATCCAGTTTGGTCCCAACGAGGTGACCCACGACAAGCCGCCCCATGCGCTGATCCAGCTGCTGCAGGCGTTCAAGAACCCCTTCGTGATGGTGCTGATCGTGCTCGGGCTGGTCAGCTATGTGATGGACGTGCTGATGGCCGAGCCGGGCGACGAGGACTGGGTCAAGGTGATCATCCTCGGCGTCATGGTGGGCCTGAGCGGTCTGCTCCGCTTCTGGCAGGAGTACCGCTCCGCCAAGGCGGCCGAAGCGCTCAAGTCGCTGGTACGCAACACCGCCACCGTGCAGCGCCGCCCTTCGCCCGGGGTCGCCCCCCAGCGCAAGGAGGTGGCGATGACCGAGCTGGTGGCCGGTGACATAGTGCACCTGCAGGCGGGGGACATGATCCCGGCTGACATCAAGCTGATCGAATCCCGCGATCTCTTCATCAGCCAGGCGGTGCTGACCGGCGAAGCGCTGCCGGTAGAGAAGTACGACACCCTGGGTGCCGTGGCCGGCAAGTCGGCGGACGGCACAGGTGCAGGAGAGGCGGGACTGCTCGATCTGCCCAACATCTGCTTCATGGGCACCAATGTGGTGAGCGGTACCGCCCGCGCCGTGGTGGTGGCCACCGGCAGCGATACCTATTTCGGTTCGCTGGCCCGCAACGTGGTGAGCCACAAGCGCATCGAGACCAGCTTCGATCGCGGCGTGAACAGCGTCACCAAGCTGCTTATCCGCTTCATGCTGGTGATGGTGCCCATCGTCTTCATGCTGAGCGGCGTCAGCAGTGGTGACTGGATGTCGGCGCTCACCTTCGCGCTGGCGGTGGCGGTGGGGCTCACCCCCGAGATGCTGCCGATGATCGTCTCCGCCAACCTGGCGCGCGGTGCCGTGGCGATGGCCAAACGCAAGGTGGTGGTGAAGCGGCTCAACTCGGTGCAGAACTTCGGCGCCATGGACGTGCTCTGCACCGACAAGACCGGCACCCTGACCCAGGACAAGATCATCCTCGAGCACCACTACGACGTGCGTGGCAAGCGGGACGACCGGATCCTGCAGCTGGCCTGGCTCAACAGCTTTCACCAGAGCGGCATGAAGAACCTGATGGACATCGCGGTGGTCGAGCACGCTGATGCCCTGGGGGAGAGCTGCAAGCCAGCCAACTACCGCAAGGTGGACGAACTGCCGTTCGACTTCGTGCGCCGGCGCCTGTCGGTGATCGTGCAGGATGATCTGGGCCAGCAGCTGATGGTTTCCAAGGGGGCGGTGGAAGAGATGCTGGCCGTCTCCAGCCAGATCGCCGATGGCCAGGAGGTTAGGGAGCTGACCGACGCCGATCGCCGCGCCCTGCTGCGCCAGAGCGAGGAGTTCAACGCCGAGGGCTATCGGGTGCTGATCGTGGCGACCCGCGAGATCCCGGCTACCGAGTGCAAGCAGAGCTATCGCACCAGCGACGAGGTCAAGCTGGTGGTGCGCGGCTTCCTCACCTTCTTCGATCCGCCCAAGGACTCGGCCGCACCGGCCATTCGCGCCCTTAACGACTACGGGGTGGCGGTCAAGGTGCTGACCGGCGACAACCCCATCATCACCAGCAAGGTGTGTCGCGATGTGGGGCTGGAGCCCGGCGTGCCGCTGCTCGGCAAGGATATCGAGGTGATGGACGACGTGGCGCTGTGCACCGTGGTCAAGCACACCACCATCTTCGCCAAGCTTACCCCGCTGCAGAAGTCGCGGGTGGTGAAGGCGCTGCAGGTCAACGGCAACACCGTCGGTTTCCTCGGCGACGGCATCAACGATGCGCCGGCTCTGCGGGATGCGGACGTGGGGATCTCGGTGGACAGCGGTGCCGACATCGCCAAGGAGACCGCCGACATCATCCTGCTGGAGAAGAGCCTGATGGTGCTGGAGGAGGGGGTGATCAAGGGGCGCGAGACCTTTGGCAACATCTTGAAGTACCTCAACATGACCGCCAGCTCCAACTTCGGCAACGTCTTCTCGGTGCTGGTCGCCTCTGCCTGGCTGCCCTGGGCGCCCATGCTGGCGATGCAGATGCTGATCCAGAACCTGGTGTACGACGTCTCCCAGATGCTGCTGCCGTGGGACAAGATGGACCCCGAGTTCCTCAAGCGGCCGCGCAAGTGGGAGGCGAGCAACATCAAGCGCTTCATGCTGTGGCTCGGCCCGACCTCGTCGGTGTTCGACATCAGCACCTACTGCCTGATGTGGTTCGTGTTCGGCGCCGGCGCTCTCTATGCCACCGCCAACGGCAGCATGGATCCGCTGGTCAACGGTCAGGCCATCATGAACTCCGGCTGGTTCATCGAGGGGCTGGTGTCGCAGACCCTGGTGGTGCACATGTTGCGTACCCGCAAGATCCCGTTCCTGCAGAGTACCGCCACCCTGCCGGTGCTGCTCTCCACCTCGATCGCCATCGCCATCGGCTGTTACCTGCCGTTCTCACCGCTGGCTGAGCACTTCGGCTTCATCACCCTGGATGGGCCCAAGTACTTCATGTGGCTGGTGATCACCATGCTGGCCTACATGGGGCTGACTCAGACCGTCAAGAGCATCTACATCAAGCGCCACGGTCAGTGGTTCTGATGAAGGGCCAGTGAGAGGGCCGGTTACCCGGCCAGGAATAGTGAACGCAAAGAGGGATGGCCTGGGCCATCCCTCTTTTTCATAGGGGCAAGACAGGGATCAGTGCAGGACCAGGGCGTAGGCCTCGCCGGCCATGCCGGTCAGGATGGAGAGGCTGACCGCGCCAAACAGCAGGCCGGTGACCAGATTGAGCGGACGCTGCACGCGGCCGAGCAGGCGCTGGGCCCGCACGGTGGAGAGGCTCCAGGCCAGCACCCCGAACCAGACCAGGGAGAGCAGGAACAGCTCCAGCACCAGCAGGCCGCGGGTCAGGCCGTCTACCTGGGGTGTCACCATGGCGGCCAGCAGCCCCATGAAGAACAGCAGTGCCTTGGGGTTGAGCAGGTTGGTGGCAATGCCGCGCTGCACCCCCTTGCGCCAACCCTGCGCCTCGCCGCCTGCGTGCAGGGCGAGCTCGGCCGAGCTGCGCCAGGCCGCCTTGAGAGCCCCCCAGCCGAGCCAGCCCAGATAGAGAGCGCCGATCACCTTCACCGTCATGAACAGCCATGGGTGTTCGGCAATCAGCAGGCTGATGCCGGTGAGGCTGAGGGTGGCGTGCACCACAATCGCCAGGGCGATGCCGAGTGCCGCCCCGAGAGCGGTGGGCCTGTGCAGGCTGGTGCGCAGGATCAGCGCGAAGTCCGGGCCCGGGCTCGCCAGAGCGATGAGATGGATGAGACCTATGGTCAGAAACAGGCTGGTGAACATGGAAACCTCTGCGACAGTATCGAGCTCACAGCATGGCGGATCGCAGGGGGGCGGGATTGTAAAAGATTGCAGCGCGGAGTTAGTCAGTGCGCCCAATGGCGGCCAGCATCTGCTGGCGAAAATCGGCGGGGGTGAGGCCGAACGCCTGGCGAAAACCGTGGTGGAAGTGGCTCTGATCGAAGAAACCGACCGCCAGCGCCACCTCGCTCACCGGCAGGCCGCTGCCGAGCAGGCGCTTGCTCTGCTCGAGCCGCAACCGCTTGAGCCAGGCGTAGGGGGTCATGCCGGTCTTCTTCTTGAACTGGCGCAGAAAGGCGAAGCGATCCAGCCCGAACAGGGCGGCCAGATCCTCCAGACTGTGGCGCTCATCCAGCCGGGCCATCAGGTAGTCGCGCAGGAACCTGAGCTGAGGGTCGGCCAGGGCGTGGCGCTCGGGTGCCAGGTGCAGCAGCTCGCCGAGCAGGGCCAGCAGTTGGCTCTCCGCCAGCAGACCGTCGGGGCTGGGATTGTCCAGGTACATGTGCAGCCGGGCAAAACCCTGATAGAGGTCGGGGCGGCTCTGCAATCCCTTGTCGAAGAAGGGTTCCGGGCTGTCTGGCAGCCAGCGGGCCAGCTGCTCGGGGGCGATGGCGAACACCCGCACCTCGTACCCTTCCGGCCGCAGGCTGAGGCCGTCGTGCATCTCGTCCGGGTTGACGGTGGAGAGCTCGCCGCGCACCAGGTGGTGGCTGTTGCCCTTGTGGATGAATTTCTGGCCGCCCTGCTGCACCAGACCTATGTGGTAGTCCAGGTGAACATGGCGGCCATAGCTGAACTCCCTGTGGTGGGAGTGGGAGAGTTCAACCCCCGGCAGCAGCCGGGATTGCCAGTAGTGGATGCGGGATTGGGGTGCGCTCATCGACTATTGATAACCTGAAACCCGAATACGGGCTTGTAGATTATTGCAGCGTGGCTCCCCCTTGCCGTCAAGCCTGCTCCGCTGCCTGCCGGCGCTTGCCGCTGCGCAGCCCGTCCAGACTGAACAGCACCAATGCGCTCCAGATGAAGGCGAAGGTGATCATCTTGTCCAGCGCCAGCGCCTCGCCATAGAGGGTGACCGCCAGGATGAACATCAGGCTCGGCCCTATGTACTGGAAGAAGCCCAGGGTGGAGAGCTTGAGCCGGGTGGCGGCGGCGGTGAAGCAGAGCAGGGGAGCCGTGGTGACCGCACCGGCGGCGATCAGCAGCAGGTTGAGGTGCCAGTCATTCTGGGTGAGATGGCTGGTAGGGCTGTCGGCAAAGCCCCACAGATAGATGGCGGCCGGCGGCAGCATGATCAGGGTCTCGATCAAGAGGCCGGTCAGCGCATCGAGGGCCAGCTTTTTGCGGATCAGGCCATAGATGGCGAAGCTCGAGGCCAGCACCAGCGCTATCCAGGGCAGGGAGCCGAAGGCGATGATCTGGATCGCGACACCGATCGCCGCCAGCCCGACCGCCCACCACTGCAACCGGCGCAGCTTCTCGCTCAGGAACAGCATGCCGAGCAGCACGTTGAACAGCGGGTTGATGTAGTAGCCGAGGCTGGCATCCAGCATGTGGCCGTTGTTGATGGCCCAGATGAACAGCAGCCAGTTGCCGCCGACCGTGATGGAGGTAAAGGCCAGGGTGAGCAGCACTTTCGGCTGGCGCAGCACCGCCTGTACCTTGTGCCACTGGCGGCCGATCAGGGTCAGCACCATCAGCAGGGCGCACGACCAGATCATCCGGTGGGTCAGGATTTCGGCGGCCGGCACGGCGGCAATGGTCTTGAAGTAGATGGGGGCCAACCCCCAAAGGGTATAGGCGCACAAGGCGTAGATGACGCCCTGACGCTGAACGTGTTGCTGCATGCGGATAACCTTCACTGGAGAGTTGGATGCGGGAAAACATCGCAAAAAATCAGTGTAGCGATCCTTTTGCGGGGAAAGAAGTTAATAAATGATGATCAGCGGATTTTAACGGCGTACTGCCCGGCTCAGCGGCCACCGCCCCGGCGGATCTTGTCCACATCCAGCAGCAGCCACAGCATGAGAGCGATGGCGGAGATCCACGGACCCCAGGTCACGTAGGCCTCGCCGTGTCCCAGCATGTAGAACAGCAGCGGCAGTCCTATTACCAGAAACAGTACACTTCCCAGAAAAAATAACATTTTTATCTTTATATTTAAGGGCTTGTCTATTTGATGATTATATCGATTGAGGCTGGCGATGAAAGGGCAAAAATGAAAAAGGGGGATTTCTCCCCCCAATTCGCAGATAAGCGTCATTTCTGATGCTATTCGAGCTGGATCCAGGTGCTTTTCAGCTCGGTGTACTTCTCCAGCGCATGCAGTGACTTGTCGCGACCGTTGCCGGACTACTTGAAGCCGCCGAACGGCATGGTCATGTCGCCGCCATCCCAGTTGTTGACGAACACGGTGCCGGCGCGCAGGGCGCGGGAGCCTTTCACCGCCTTGTTGAGATCCGCCGTCCAGATCGCGGCGGCCAGACCGTAGTCGGTGTCGTTGCCGAGCGCAATGGCCTCTTCCAGCGTGTCGAAGCCGGTCACCGCCAGCACAGGGCCGAAGATCTCCTCGCGGAAAATGCGCATCTCTGGGGTCACCTCGTCGAAGATGGTGGGCTCGATGTAGAAGCCGCCGCTCTCGGTATTGGTGCGCTTGCCTCCCAGCAGCAGCTTGGCGCCCTCCTGCTGGCCGATGGCGATGTAGTTGAGCACTTGCTCCATCTGGATGTGGTCCACCATGGCGCCGATGCGGGTGGCAGGGTCGAGCGGGTTGGCCGAGATCCATTCGCGGGCATGGGCCAGCAGCCGGTCCATGAACTGCGGCTTGATGCTGTTTTGCACCAGCAGGCGGGAGGCGGCGGTACACACCTCGCCCTGGTTGTAAAAGATGGCGCCAGCGGCGCTTTTGGCGGCGGCGTCCAGGTCAGGCGCGTCCGCCAGTATGATATTGGGGCTCTTGCCGCCGCACTCCATAAAGGCGCGCTTGAGGTTCGACTTGCCGGAGCACTGCACCAGATGCTTGCCGATCTTGGTGGAGCCGGTGAAGGTGATGCAGTCCACATCCATGTGCATGGCCAGTGCCTCGCCCACGGTATTGCCGAAGCCGGGCAGCACGTTGAACACGCCGTCGGGGATGCCTGCCTCCTTGGCCAGACCCGCGATGCGCAGAGCGGTGAGCGGGGATTTCTCGGAGGGTTTCAGGATCACCGAGTTGCCGGTGGCCAGTGCCGGCCCCAGCTTCCAGCAGGCCATCACCAGCGGGAAGTTCCACGGCACGATGGCGGCGACCACCCCGAGCGGTTCGCGGGTCACCAGCGCCAGGGCGGACTCCTCGACCGGCGCGACCTGATCGTAAATCTTGTCGATGGCTTCGGCGTTCCAGGCGATGCAGTTGGCGGCGGCGGGGGCGTCATAGCCCATGGCGTCGCCGATGGGCTTGCCCATGTCCAGGGACTCCAGCAGCGCCAGCTCCACCTTGTTGAGCCGCATCAGTTCGGCGAAGCGCTGCAGGATCTGCTTGCGCTGCTTGGGCGGCAGACCGCTCCAGCGTTTGTCGTCGAAGGCGGCGCGGGCAGCCTGCACCGCCAGTTCGGCATCGGCGGCGTCACAGGCGGCGACCTTGGTCAGCAGCTTGCCGTTGGCCGGGTTGATGCAGTCGAAGGTGGCGCCGTTGATGGCGTCCCGATAGCTGCCGTCGATGAAGGCTTGCGAGGGCAGGGTCAGGTGGGAGGCCTTGTGTTGCCACTGGGCCAGGGTCAGGTCACTCATGTTCACTCCTTGAACCGGCAAAAAGTCAGTTTCCGCGTATCAATATGCTAAACATCCTGCCGCTTGTAAATCCATCTTGTAACAATTCGTTAAACACTTCGCCGGTTTGGCCTCATCCGGAATCCATGCCGGTGAGGGCGCTCGGCGGGGCAAACCGCACCGCAAGCGCGGGCCGTCGGCGCCTGCCGAAGTGGAGGCCGGCGCGAAGGGGCTGCTCGCTGTGCCGGGTCCGCCAAGGGGCGGGATCTCCCCTCTCATGGCTTAGAAGCTGGCGGGGGTGTTGGCCGAGATCAGCACGCATTCGTGCTCATCCACATTGCGGAAACGGTGCGGGGTGCGGCTGTCGAAGTAGTAGCCGTCCCCCGGCGTCAGCAGGTAGACCTGCTCGCCGACGGTGACCTCCACCTGACCCTGGATGACGATGCCGCACTCTTCGCCTTCGTGGCTCAGCATGTCGTCGCCGGTGTCGGCGCCTGGTGGCAGTATCTCCTGCATCATGCCGATGGCACGGTTGGCGCGGCTGTGGCCCACCAGGCGGTAGCTGATGGGGTGGGTGCCAAGATCCGGCATGTCGGCGGCGCGGAAGATCACCTCGGAGTCCATCTCCGTCTCATCGGTGAAGAAGGTGGCCAGCGACATGGGAATGCCTTCCAGCACCTTGCGCAGGGAGGCGACCGAGGGGCTCACCTGATTTTTCTCGATCTGGGAGATAAAGCCGTTGGTCACACCGGAGCGTTTCGCCAGCTCGCGCTGGGAGAGGGCCGCCTTGGTGCGAACCGCCTTGAGGCGGTGACCGATATCCATCGATAGACACTCCTTGACTGTTTACTATTATTAAATTTGTGTTAAATATCTTATACCACCCCGCTCAGAGCAGCTAGCCGGGTGATACCATATGGGGCAAGTTTGAGCCCTTTTTTAAGATTTCAGGTGTTTAATTTAATAGGCATTGGCCGATAGTTACTAAACACCTTAAGGATGAGGTGACCATGAAACCGATCAGCGACATCAATACTCCCTCCGACATGTCCGCTTTCTGGATGCCGTTCACCGCCAACCAGCAGTTCAAGGCGGCGCCGCGCATCCTGAAGTCGGCAGAGGGGATGTATTATCACTCAGAGGATGGCCGCAAGATACTGGATGGCACTGCCGGGCTCTGGTGTTGCAACGCGGGTCATGGTCGGCGCGAGATTGCCGAGGCAGTTTCCCTGCAGATTTCCCACCTCGATTTTGCCCCTACGTTCCAGATGGGACACCCCCTGCCGTTCGAGCTGGCCAACCGGCTGGTGGAGATCGCCCCCAAGGGGCTCGGCCACGTCTTCTATACCAACTCCGGTTCGGAATCGGTGGATACCGCGCTCAAGATCGCGCTGGCCTGGCAGCGGGCGCGCGGCCAGGGCACCCGTACCCGGCTGATCGGCCGTGAGCGCGGTTACCACGGGGTCGGCTTCGGCGGCATCTCGGTGGGGGGCATTCCCGGCAACCGCAAGTGGTTCGGCTCCCTGCTGAGCGGGGTGGATCACCTGCCCCACACCCTCAACATCGCCAAGAATGCCTTCACCAAGGGGCTGCCCGAGGAGGATGTGGCGCTGGCCGACGAGCTGGAGAAGATTGTCTTCCTGCACGATGCCAGCAACATAGCGGCGGTGATCGTCGAGCCCATCGCCGGCAGTACCGGCGTGCTGATGCCCCCCAAAGGCTACCTCAAGCGGCTGCGGGAGATCTGCACTAAACACGGCATCCTGCTGATCTTCGATGAGGTGATCACCGGTTTCGGCCGCCTCGGTGCCCCCTTCGCCGCCCAGGAGTTCGACGTCATCCCCGACATGATCACCTGTGCCAAGGGGCTGACCAACGGCGCCATCCCCATGGGGGCCGTGCTGGTGAGCAACGCCATCTATGACGACATGATGGCGGCCGGCAAGGGGGCCATCGAGCTGTTCCACGGCTACACCTACTCCGGTCATCCGGTGGCCGCCGCTGCGGGCCTGGCGACCCTCGAAATCTATCGCAACGAGAACCTGCTGAGCCGCGCCGCCGATCTGGCGGGCTACTGGGAGGAGGCGGCCCATTCGCTCAAGGGCTGCAAGCACGTGAAGGATGTGCGCAACTACGGGCTGGTGGCGGGCATCGAGCTCGAATCCATGCCGGATGCGCCGGGCAAGCGCGCCTATGAGGTGTTCGTGCGCTGCTTCGAGAAGGGGGCGCTGATCCGGGTCACCGGCGACATCATCGCCCTGTCGCCGCCCCTCATCATCGAGCGCAGCCAGATCGACGATCTCTTCACCCTGCTGCAGGATGCCCTGCAGGCCCAGGACTGACTTTTAACCGGTTGATGGCGCCCGTCGCGGCGCCACTTGCCCGTGCCTGCTCCCCGGGGCGGCGCGGGCAGGCACGCATAACCCATCACGGAGGATTTATGACATACAGGGTCAGCAACTTCATCGACGGCGAGACGACCGAGAGCCGCAGCGAGCGCTTCGGAACCATCTTCAACCCGGCCACCGGCCAGCAGCAGGGCCAGGTGGTGCTCAGCACCGCCGCCGAGTGCCAGGATGCCATCGCCAGCGCCGAGCGCGCCCTGGCTGACTGGGCGCAGACTCCGCCGCTGGTGCGAGCCCGGGTGCTGTTTCGCTTCAAGGAGTTGATGGAGCAGCACAGGGACGATCTGGCGCGGCTGATCAGTCGCGAGCACGGCAAGGTGTTCTCCGACGCCCAGGGCGAGCTGACCCGTGGCCTCGAGGTGGTGGAGTTTGCCTGCGGCATTCCCCACCTGCTCAAGGGGGAGCACTCCCTCAACGTGGGCCGCGGGGTCGACAGCCACTCCATGATGCAGCCGGTGGGTGTCTGCGCCGGCATCACCCCGTTCAACTTCCCGGCCATGGTGCCGCTGTGGATGTTCCCGGTGGCCATCGCCTGCGGCAACACCTTCATTCTCAAGCCCTCCGAGAAGGATCCCTCCCTCTCCCTGCGCATGGCCGAGCTGCTCAAGCAGGCCGGCCTGCCGGACGGGGTGCTCAACGTGGTGAACGGTGACAAGGAGGTGGTAGACGTGCTGCTGACCGACCCGCGGGTCGGTGCCGTGTCGTTCGTCGGCTCCACTCCCATCGCCCAGTACATCTATGCCACCGCCTCGGCCCACGGCAAGCGGGTACAGGCGCTGGGCGGCGCCAAGAACCACATGCTGGTGATGCCGGATGCGGATCTCGAGCTGGCGGTCTCCGCCCTGATGGGAGCGGCCTACGGTGCGGCCGGCGAGCGCTGCATGGCCATTTCGGTGGCCGTGGTGGTGGGGGATGAGACGGCCGATGCGCTGGTGGCCAGGCTGTCGCCGCTGGTGGCGGCGCTGCGGGTGGGCCCGGGGCTGGGCCAGAGCCCGGAGAACGAGATGGGGCCGCTCATCAGCCGCGAGCACCTGGCCAAGGTGCGCGGCTATGTGGATCAGGGGGTGGCCGAGGGGGCCGAGCTGGTGGTGGACGGCCGGGGCCTGAGCCACGGTGAGGGTTACTTCATCGGCGGCAGCCTGTTCGACCGGGTCGGCCCCGAGATGCGCATCTACCGGGAGGAGATCTTCGGCCCGGTGCTGGCCATCGTGCGGGCGCCGGACTACGAGACGGCGCTCAGGCTCATCAACGAACACGAGTACGGCAACGGCACCGCCATTTTCACCTGTGACGGCGACACCGCGCGGGACTTCACCGCCCGCGTGCAGGTCGGTATGGTAGGGGTGAACGTTCCCATCCCGGTGCCCATGGCGTTTCACAGCTTTGGTGGCTGGAAGCGGTCCATCTTCGGGCCGCTCAACATGCACGGGCCGGATGGGGTGCGCTTCTATACCCGGATGAAGACGGTGACTGCCCGCTGGCCCCAGAGCCTGCGGGCGGGCGCGGAGTTCTCCATGCCGACAATGAAGTAATCAACCATGCAGCAGCTAGCCCGGACATGGCCCGGTGGCAGGAATCCACCTTCGTTCGCCGCTATCACTGTGAAGGAGTAACAGATGCGACTGGGAATTCTCGATTGTGACCGGCTGGACCCCGACTTGGTGGGGGATTTCGGCCCCGTTTACTCCGAGATGTTTATCAAGGGCTTCCGGGCGCTGGCCCCCGGGCTGGAGTTTCGGGTCTGGTCGGCGCTCGATGGCGAGCTGCCGGCCGATCTGCACGAGTGCGATGCCTGGCTCATCACCGGCTCGCGCCACGATGCCTACAGCGACATCCCCTGGATCCGGGCGCTGCGCGACTGGATCCGGCGTGCCCACGATGCCGACGTCAAGCTGGCCGGGGTCTGCTTCGGCCACCAGGTGATCGCCCAGGCGCTGGGGGGCGAGGTGATGAAGTCCACCAAAGGCTGGGGGCTGGGGGTATCGGTCCATCCCATGCTGGCGCGGCAACCCTGGATGGAGCCTGGGCTCGAGACCATCCGGATCCTGGCCAGCCACCAGGATCAGGTGGAGCAGCTGCCACCGGGGGCCACCCGGCTGGCGGGCAATGATTTTTGTCCCAATTTCATGTTTTTGCAGGGTGACCACATAGTGGCCATCCAGGGACATCCGGAATTCTCGGTGGAGTACAACCGGGCGCTGATCGAGCGGCGGCGGGATCTGCTGCCGGACGATCGTTACCAGCGCAGCCTCTCCTCGCTGGAGGGAGAGGTGGATTCGGCCACCATGATGCAGTGGTTGTTGCAATTTTTGGGCATCCTGCCCGGCGCCGACACGGCCGCCGGCGGGATCACAGCAGGAGAGCGAGCATGATTATTGGCGTACCCAAGGAAATCAAAAACCATGAATACCGGGTCGGCATGACTCCCGCCGGAGTGCAGGAGCTGACGGCCCGGGGACACAAGGTGCTGGTGCAGCAGCAGGGAGGCGAGGCGATCGGGCTGTCCGACGCCGAGTACCAGGCAGCCGGTGCCGAACTGGTGGCCAGCGCGGCGGAGATCTTCGCCCGGGCCGAGATGATAGTGAAGGTGAAGGAGCCCCAGCCGGAGGAGTGTGAACTGCTCAGGCCGGGTCAGCTGCTGTTCACCTATCTGCACCTGGCGCCGGATCCGGTGCAGACCCAGCTGCTGGTGCACTCGGGGGCGGTGGCCATCGCCTACGAGACGGTGACCGACGAGCGCGGCGGCCTGCCGCTGCTGGCGCCCATGTCCGAGGTGGCGGGGCGGATGGCGATCCAGGCCGGCGCCCACAGTCTGGAGAAGGCGCAGGGGGGTAACGGCACCCTGCTGGGCGGGGTGCCCGCGGTGGCGCCTGCCAAGGTGGTGGTGCTGGGCGGCGGGGTGGTCGGCGTCAACTCGGCGCGCATGGCGCTGGGATTGGGGGCCGACGTCACCATCCTGGATCGCTCCCTGCCGCGACTGCGGGAGCTGGACAGCCTCTACGGCCCGGCCCTCAAGACCCTCTACTCCACCCGTACCAACATAGAGGCGTGCATTGCCCAGGCCGATCTGGTGATCGGTGCCGTGCTGATCCCGGGGGCGGCGGCGCCCAAGCTGCTGACCCGCGACATGCTCAAGCTGATGCGCAAGGGCTCGGTGCTGGTGGATGTGGCCATCGATCAGGGCGGCTGTTTCGAGACCTCCCACCCGACCACCCACGAGGAGCCTACCTACGTGGTGGACGGCATCATCCACTACTGCGTGGCCAACATGCCGGGCGGGGTGGCGCGCACCTCCACCTTCGCGCTGACCAACGCCACCCTGCCGTTCGTGCTGGCGCTGGCCGACAAGGGCTACGCCCGGGCGCTGCAGGACGATCGTCACCTGCGGGCCGGTCTGAACGTGTTCAAGGGCAAGATCACCCAGGCGGCTGTGGCGCAGGCGCTCGGCTATGAGTACGTCAGCGCCGAGTCGGTACTGGGCTGACGCAGCCGTCGCTCGCCCGCTCGGCAAACGTCGAGCGGGCTCACAAACCCCGCGATTTCAGGGAGGGCCGCCACGGCCCTTTCTCATATACTGGGCTCCCCTGTCAGTGAGGTCTCTTCATGTCCCGCATTCTGCTGCTCGCCAATCTCAACTGTGATCACGTGCTCTCTCTCTCCGAACCCCTGGTGGCCGGTGCCCGCCTGCAATACCTGGATCAGGGCCGCCGGCTCGGCGGTGGCGCTGCCAACACCGGCATCGGGCTGGTGTGGGCCGGCCATGAGGTGACCATCGCCTCGCGCATCGGGCTGGACGAAACCGGCGACTGGCTGCTGGAGCAGGCGGCGGGCTACGGTCTGGATTGCAGCCATGTGGAGCGTTTCGGCGGCGAGACCGGCGAGCTGCTGATCCTGGTGGACTCCACCGGCGAGCGCACCATCCTTCGGCGGCCACGGCGCCCGGACCTGCCGGGTGATCTGCCGAGCGAGGGGGTGGACTGCCTCTATGTGAACTACCCGGGCACCGCCATCATCGGCTACATGCGCCAGATGCTCGGCAAGAGCTTCGTGGTGGCCCAGTACCCCAAGGGCGGCCAGGCGCGTCGCCCCTGTCACGTGCTGGTGGCCTCCCGCTCCGACCTCGGCGAGGTGGACGACCCCTGGCAGCATGCCCGCCAGATCGCCGGCGAGCAGCTGGCCTGGCTGGTGCTGACCGAAGGCAAGGCGGGGGCGGTGGCCATTCACGGTGAGGAGCAGATCCGGGTGGCGGCGCGGCCGGTGTCGGTGGTGGACACCACGGGGGCGGGGGATGCCTTCGCCGGCGGTCTGATCCACGGGCTGGCGCGAGGCATGGCGATCCGGGATGCACTGCAGTGCGCGGTGGACTGGGGCGCCTTCGCGGTCGCCTCCGAGAGTTCCATCCCCTCCAGCGCCCTGAAAAACTGGCTCAGGCAGCCGCACTGAGCCGCCATGAACCGTTGCCGATGAGGTCGCCTTGTACGGGCCGAGGCGGAGGGGAAAACCGGCGAATTTAACCGCCATAACCCCCCAAAACCTTGGACTAACCCTGCAAGTTTGCGATCAATCAAAGAAAGTGTCGATTTATGTGCATCTTCATCGACACCCGCCTGAGCTGCTCTTAACCTTGTCATTCCACGACTCAGATTAAGATGCGGACCTTGCGCGGGCGCAAGCGCTTCCCCGCCTCTTAGCTTTAGGTTGTCGTCCTGATTTCTGACTTGTAGTAAGAGGCAAGTGCGACCATGCAACTGACACGATTTACCGACTATGCCCTGCGTACCCTGACTTTTCTGGCGGTCCAGCCGGGAGATCGCCTGTCGACCATCACCGAGGTGGCCGATACCTTTGCCATCTCCCGCAACCACGTGGTCAAGATAGTGCATCAGCTCGGTATCAAGGGGTACATAGAGACGGTGCGTGGCAAGCATGGCGGCATCCGCCTCGGCCGCTCCGCCGTCTCCATCAATTTGCGTGACGTGGTGATGGACATGGAGCACGTGCTCTGCCCGGTGGACTGCAAGCGCGAGAACTGCCGCCTCTCCGGTGGCTGCCGCATCCAGGGTATTCTGCGCCGCGCCATGAACGCCTTCCTCGAGGTGTTGGGGGAGTACACCCTGGCCGATGCGGTGCGCGATCCGACCCGGCTCTGCCACCTGCTCGGCATCGAACAGGATTCGATTCTGGCCATGGCATAAGCCAGGCAAGCATGACAAAGGGGCCCACGGGCCCCTTTGTCATGTCCGGGGTTTGAGTTCAGAGCTGGGGGATCAGGGTGATGGCGCCGTGCAGGCAGGCGAGACCGCAGGCGCCGCAGCCGTCGCAGGCCGCCATGTTGATGCTGACGCCGTCGGCGGTAGCCTTGATCGCCTGCTGGGGGCAGGCATCTTCACACAGCAGGCAGTAGAAGCCCTGCCGGGCCTGGCAGCTGGCCTCGATCCGCACCCGGGTCTGCACCTGACGACCCAGCTGCAGGTCGAGGGCGCCGGTCGGACAGGCTCTGGCGCAGCTGCCGCAATAGCTGCACTGGCCGCAGGCGAGATCCAGCACGGGGGTGCCGGCGATGGGGGTGTCGTCGTATTCGGGCTGGTTGGCCGGTTTGAGCAGGCCGTTGGGACAGGCCTTGAAGCATTCACCGCAGCGGGAGCAGAGAGAGAGGAACTGGGACTCTTCGATGGCCCAGGGGGGACGCGCTTCGTGACAAACCACCTCCGGTTTGCGAGAGCCCCCCAATGCTTGCGTCAGCCAGCGACAGAAAAAATGAGTCATGCTCACCCCTGATACCTATTAGGGGTTAATTTTATCCAAGTTTCCCTTCGCAAGCCAGAGAATAGCGCCGGCCAGGATCGCAAGCCGGGTTGCCCTTGTGTAAGCTAGGCGGGTCTTTTTGCAGGATTGAATGAACTCATGTGGTTATTTCTGTGGCGTGCTTCTCTGCTCTATGTCTTCCCCTTGCTGATGTGGGGCTACTGCCGCATCAAGGGGATCGAATTCGTCGAGCTCGACACCGGAGTTAACAGTCACAAGTGGGTGGTGCTGGCCGCCTATCTGCTCTACGTGCTGCTCTGGCTGCTGCTCAACCGCTATCTCGAACTCTTTCTGCGTCAGCGGAGCCGCAAATGATCGAGCCCGGGCTCTGGAGCCTGCTGCTGGCTGGCGCCGTGCTGGCGGTCGGTCTCGGCTGGCTGGTGGGCCGGCGTGGTGCGGCACAGCTGGCCCAGCAGGTGCTGCTGAGCGAGGAACGCCAGCAGGCGCTGCAGGATCGCTGTGACGAGCTGCAGGATGAAAAGCTGCAGAGCCAGCAGAAGCTGGAGCAACAGCAGACCCTGCTGATCAAGCTCACCGCCCGTCTCAAGGATGCCGAGGCCACCCTGCGCAGCGAGCGGCTGGCCGCCGCCGAGAAGCTGCAACTGCAACAGGAGGCGGAACAGCGCCTCAGCCAGCAGTTCGAGAACCTCGCCAACCGGATCTTCGAGCAAAACTCGGGCAACTTCCGCGAACTGAACCAGAACAGCCTGGATCTGCTGCTGACGCCGCTGAAAGAGCAGCTCGAGGGCTTTCGCCGCCAGGTGGGGGAGACCCACGCCCAGGAGACGGCCCAGCGCCACAGCCTCAAGTTCGAGCTGGAGCGCCTGGCCGAGCTCAACGCCCGCATGACCGAAGAGGCGGCGGCGCTGACCCGCGCCCTCAAGGGCGACAGCAAGCAGCAGGGCAACTGGGGCGAGGTGGTGCTGGCGCGGATCCTCAGCGAATGCGGCCTGCGCGAAGGCCACGAGTACCATACCCAGGTCAACATCGAGGTGGACAAGGGCAAGCGCTACCAGCCCGACGTCATCGTCCACCTGCCGCAGGACAAGGACATCATCATCGATGCCAAGGTGTCGCTGACCGCCTACGAGCGCTGGTACAACAGCGATGACGAGCTGGAGAAGGCGGTGGCGCTGAAAGAGCACGTCGCCTCGGTGCGCAACCATATCCGCGAGCTGGGCCGCAAGGATTACCAGCAGCTGCCCGGGGTGCGCACCCTCGATTACGTGCTGATGTTCGTGGCGGTGGAGCCCGCCTTCCTCACCGCGGTGGAGGCCGACCCCTCGCTGGTGCGATTCGGGCTCGACAACAACATCCTGCTGGTGAGCCCCACCAACCTGATGGTGGCGCTGCGCACCATCGAGAACCTGTGGCGCTACGAGCGGCAGAACCAGAATGCCCGCCAGATCGCCGAGCGGGCCGGCCGCCTCTACGAGAAGCTGCGGCTGTTCGTGGAGGAGATGCAGCAGCTGGGTGGCAGCCTGCACCGGGCGCAGGAGAGCTACGACAAGGCGATGGGGCGGCTGGTCAACGGGCGCGGCAACCTGATCGCCCAGGTGGAGCGCTTTCGCGAGCTGGGGGTGGAGGTGACCAAGACTCTGCCCGAGCCGCTGGTCAACCGGGCGCTGGAGCGGGAAGACCCGGCCGAGTGAGACGGAGCTTCATGCAATAAGAAGGGCAGCCAGTGGCTGCCCTTCTGCATTTCTTCGTCTTGATACCCTTCGCCATTCGATCTCGCGAGCTCGCTGGTTACTGCTTCCAGAAGGAGGGGAAGAAGAGCACCGCCACGGTCAGGATCTCGAGCCGTCCCAGCAGCATGCCGAACGACAGGATCCACTTGGCCGAGTCCGGCAGGGTGGCGAAGTTGGTGCTGGGGCCGATGATCGGCCCCATGCCCGGACCCACGTTGGCCACGGCGGTGATGGAGCCCGAGATGGCGGTCAGGGGATCCAGCCCGATGGCTGCGAGCAGAGCGGCGATCAGCAGGATGACAGCGAAGTAGGCCAGCACGAACGAGATCATCGAGCGGATGATGGCGTCGTTGACCGGGCGGCCGTTGTACTTCTGCGGGAAGACGCCGGAGGGGTGCATCAGCTGGCGCATCTGCTTCTTGAACAGGGCGAACGCCACCTGTACCCGGAAGATCTTGAGGCCGCCGGCGGTGGAGCCGGAGCAGGCGCCGAGGGCCAGCAGGATGATGAAGATGATGCTGGTGAGCGGGCCCCAGGTGCCGAAGTCACCGAGCCCGAAGCCGGTGGTGGTGAGCACAGAGACGATGTTGAAGCAGCTGATGCGCAGGGCATCCATGAAGCCGTAGATGTCCCTTAGCCACAGGTAGAAGGTGACCACCACGGTGACCCAGACCACCAGCCAGAAGAAACCCTGGACCTGGGCGTCCTTGAGCAGGCTGTTGTCGCGCCGGCTCAGGCTCTGCACATAGAGCAGGAAGGGCAGGCCGCCGAGGAACATGAAGACGGTACCGATCCAGTGCGCCGAGTTGGAGAAGTGGGACATGGATTGATCGGAGGTGGAGTAGCCGCCGGTGCTGAGGGTGGTCATCGAGTGGTTGACCGCTTCGAACAGGGTCATGCCGCTCACCCAGTAGGCCAGGAAGCAGAGCATGGAGAGCACCAGGTAGACCAGCACTATGTTGTTGGCCACTGTCTTGGCACGCGGCGCACTCTTGTCGGACCAATCCGAGCTCTCGGTCTGGAACAGCTTCATGCCGCCCACGTTGAGGTAGGGCAGCACCGCCACCGCCATCACGATGAAGCCCACCCCGCCCAGCCACTGCAGGATGGAGCGCCACAGCAATATGCTGTGGGCCATGCCGTCGAGCCCCGACAGCACGGTGGAGCCGGTGGTGGTGACCCCTGACATGGTCTCGAAGTAGGCGTCGGTGAAGTCGATGTGATTGATGAAGAAGAAGGGCAGGGCACCGAAGATGCAGGCTACCACCCAGACCGAAGTGGTGAGCAGGAACATCTCCCGCACGCCGAGGTGGAACACCGCCTTGCGGCCGTAATGCAGGCAAAGCAGAGCCGCGCCGTGAGTGATCAGCACCGACTTGAGAAACTCGACGAACCCCTCGGAGCCGGTCAGCAGGGCCAGCAGGGTGGGCAGCCACATGAACAGGGCCAGCTTGGAGAGCACCAGCCCGAGGGTGAAGATGATGGGACGCAGCTTGATCATGCAAGATAACCTGGTCGTTGATTGACAAAAGACCCGGACAATCCCTGGTAGAGGCTGTGCCGGGTCTGGGTTGTGCTGCCTGGGTGCATGGGTAGATTACAGGAAGAAGGGACTTGGCTGGAACAGACGTTCCACTTCCGGAATGTACTTCTTGTCCACCAGGAACATCACCACGTGGTCATCCTGCTGGATCTGGGTCCGGTCGTGGGCGATCAGCACCTCGTCACCGCGCACGATGGCGCCTATGGTGGTGCCGGGCGGCAGCTTGAGCTCGCCCACCGTCTTGCCGACCACCTTGGAGGTGTTCTCGTCCCCGTGGGCGATCGCCTCGATGGCCTCGGCCGCGCCGCGGCGCAGGCTGTAGACGTTGGCGATGTCGGCCCGGCGCACGTGGGTCAGCAGGGCCGAGATGGTGGCCTGCTGCGGCGAGATGGCGATGTCGATGGAACCGCCCTGCACCAGATCCACGTAGGCGCTGCGCTGGATCAGCACCATGGTCTTCTTGGCGCCCATCTTCTTGGCGAGCAGGGCCGACATGATGTTGGCCTCGTCCTCGTTGGTCACCGCGATGAAGACGTCGATCTGGTCTATGTGCTCCTCCGCCAGCAACTCCTGATCCGCCGCATCGCCGCAGAAGACGATGGTGTTTTCCAGCACCTCGGAGAGCTGCTCCGCCCGCTTCTGGTTGCGCTCGATCAGCTTCACGCTGTAGCGCTTCTCCAGCTGGCGGGCGAGGCCGGCGCCGATGTTGCCGCCGCCGACGATCATGATGCGCCGGTAGGGGCTCTCGAGCCGCTGCAGCTCCGACATCACGGCGCGGATATGACCCGCCGCCGCCACGAAGAACACCTCGTCATCGGCCTCGATGATGGTGGTGCCCTGTGGGCGGATGGAGCGGCCCTGACGGAAGATCGCCGCCACCCGGGTCTCGATGTTGGGCATGTGATCGCGCAGGGTGGAGAGGGCGTTACCCACCAGCGGGCCGCCGTAGTAGGCCTTGACGGCCACCAGACCCACCTTGCCGCCGGCGAAGTCCACCACCTGCAGGGCGCCCGGGTACTCGATCAGCCGGCGCACGTAGTCGGTCACCAGCTGCTCGGGGGCGATCAGGTGATCCACCGGCACGGATTCGGGCAGGAACAGTCGATCCCGTTCCACCAGATAGGCCGGCGAGCGGATCCGCGCCACCTTGTTGGGGGTGTTGAACAGGGAGTAGGCCACCTGGCAGGCGACCATGTTGGTCTCGTCGCTGTTGGTGACCGCGACCAGCATGTCGGCATCCTGGGCACCCGCTTCACGCAGCACCTTGGGATGGGCGCCGTGGCCGTTGACCACCCGCAGGTCGAACTTGTCCTGCAGCTCGCGCAGCCGGTCGCTGTCGGTGTCGACGATGGTGATGTCGTTGTTCTCGCCGGCCAGGTTCTCGGCCAGGGTGCCGCCGACCTGACCGGCGCCCAGAATGATGATCTTCATAGGACGGCCTCATGAGCGTCGCCGTTGCAACGGCGGCCAGGGTGCGTGGGGACGGTCATCAACAGGATGAATCTCATAGGGAAAGCGCGCTCGATGTTGGGCAGTAATGGGTGCCGCAAGCGGCACCCGTCGTAATGATGGCCCTGCTTACCGCTTGATCAGCTTGGCATAGTAGAAGCCGTCCATCTCGGCCTCGCCCGGCAGGAACTGGCGACCCGGGCACTCCGGGGTGTCCTGCGCATGCAGCGGCACCAGAGTGGCGTCCGGGGTGGCCGCAAGGAAGGCGCGGATCTGGTCGCGGTTCTCTTCCGGCAGTACGGAGCAGGTGGCATACAGCAGAGTACCGCCGCTTTTCAGTTTCGACCAGAGGGCGCCAAGGATGCGGTGTTGCAGCTCGGCCAGCTCGCGGATGTCCTGATCCCTGCGCAGCCACTTGATGTCGGGGTGACGGCGGATGACGCCGGTGGCGGAGCAGGGGGCATCCAGCAGGATGCGGTCGAACTGGCCTTCCGGCCACCACAGATCCGGTGTGCTGGCATCGCCGTGGATCACCTTGGCGGTGAGGCCGATGCGATCCAGGTTCTCCTGCACCCGCTTGAGGCGGTTGTCGTCGGCATCGACCGCCACCACGCCAGCCAGCGCGGGCTGGCGCTCCAGCAGGTGGGCAGTTTTGCCACCGGGGGCGGCGCAGGCATCCAGCACCCACTCGCCCGGCTGCGGATCGAGCAGCGCGGCGGCCTGTTGTGCTGCGCCATCCTGTACCGAACAGTCGCCGACCTCGAAGCCGGGCAGCTTGGTCACGTCGCAGGGACGTTCCAGCAGGATGCAATCCTCGCCCTCTTCACCGGCCATCGCATTGATGCCGGCCTCGGCCATGCGGGCCAGCATCTGCTCGCGGCTCTGGCGTTGGCTGTTGTTGCGGATCCACATGGGCGGGCGCTGGTTGTTGGCCTCCATGATGAATTCCCACTCATCCGGATAGGCCTGGCGCAGCCGCTTGGTGAGCCACTCCGGGTGGCCGAGACGAATGCTGGGGACTCGGTCGATGCGCAGCAGAATGACTTCGGCGCTGCGCTGGAAGTTGCGCAGCACACCGTTGATGAGGCCGCGCAAGGAAGTGCCCTTGAGCAGTTTGACGGCGTTGACGGTCTCGGCCACCGCGGCGTGAGCCGGAATGCGGGTGTAGATGAGCTGATAGAGACCGACCAGGATCAGATAGTGGAAGATGCGGCTCTTGTTCTTGAGCGGCTTGTCCATCATCTCGCCGACCGCCGCATCGAGACGGGGCAGCCAGCGCAGGGTGCCATAGCAGAGTTCTTGCAGGAGGGCGCGATCGCGGGGCGCAACCTTCTCCTGGGCAGCAGGCAGAACGGCGGAGAGGGACTGGCCCTGATCCAGCACCTGTTGGATGACGAGAGCAGCCTGTGCGCGTGTTTTCATAGTGTTACCTTAGATGCGCAAGTCGGGGCCTGGGCCCCGCCTTGTGTCAATTCAGTTCAATTCAATTGCGTGCCGGGTTCAAACCAGTCGCGGCGAGAGTTGAGCAAGTCAGTCACGGACATGGCCTTCTTGCCGGGTGGCTGCAGGGTCAGCAGGCGCAGCACGCCCTTGCCGGTGGCGATGTCAATCCCCTGTTTGTCAGCCTTGAGCAGGGTACCGGCCGCCTGGCCGTGATCCTGTGCGACGACCTCGGCCTGCCATACCTTGACGGTCTGGCCGGCGACTTCAAACCAGCTGATGGGCCAGGGGTTGAAGGCGCGGATGCAGCGTTCGATGGCGACAGCCTCCATCGACCAGTCGATGCGGGCCTCTTCCTTGGAGAGCTTCTCGGCGTAGTTGGCCAGTGCATCGTCCTGCGCTTCGGCGGCGGTGTTGCCGGCAGCCATGGCATTGACGGTGTCGACCAGCGCCTGCGGGCCCAGTCCGGCCAGCTTGTCATAGAGGCTGGCAGAGGTTTCGTCGGCGGCGATGGGGCAGCTCACCTTGCGGATCATGGCGCCGGTATCCAGCCCCACATCCATCTGCATGATGGTGACGCCGGTTTCGGCATCACCCGCCCAGATGGAGCGCTGGATCGGGGCGGCACCGCGCCAGCGCGGCAGCAGGGAGCCGTGCACGTTGATGCAGCCCAGCCGCGGAGTGTCGAGCACGGCCTTGGGCAGGATCAGGCCGTAGGCGACTACCACCATCAGGTCGGCGCCAAGGGCGGCCAGCTCGGCCTGGGCCTCTTCCTTGCGCAGGGAGGCGGGTTGATAGACCGGCAGCTCGTGGGCCAGCGCCAGCTCCTTGACCGGGCTGGCGGTGAGCTTCTGGCCGCGGCCGGCAGGCTTGTCGGGCTGGGTGTAAACGGCGACGACCTCGTGGTCGGAAGACAACAACGCCGCCAGGTGACGGGCGGCGAAGTCGGGAGTACCGGCAAAAATCAGTTTCAGCTTATTCAATGGGGCAGATCCTCAGAGGACTTTGCGATCTTCACGGGCCATCTTTTCCAGCTTCTGGCGAATGCGCTGGCGCTTGAGCGGGGACAGGTAATCCACAAACAGCTTGCCGACCAGATGGTCCATCTCATGCTGGATGCAGATGGCGAGCAGATCGTCTGCTTCCAGCTCGAATGCCTTGCCGTGGCGATCCAGGGCGCGTACTTTGACCCACTCGGCGCGGGGCACCAGGGCACGACTGCCGGGCACGGAGAGGCACCCTTCCTCGATGCCGGTGCTGCCGGCCTGTTCGATGATCTCGGGGTTGATCAATACCAGAGGATCTTCACGGTTTTCAGAGACATCGATCACTATGATGCGCTGATGAATGTCGACCTGAGTGGCGGCAAGGCCGATGCCTTCCTCCGCGTACATGGTTTCGAACATATCATCTACAATGTGTTGTAACTCGGGTGTAAAGGTCTCGACAGGGGCTGCGACGGTACGCAGACGCTCATCGGGGAAACGCAATACATCTAGAATGGCCATAGTTTTTTCTTTAGTTTCGTATAAATGCAGTCAATATTGGCGTAATTCTAGTCATTTACGCCGACAAAAAACAGCAACACTTTGCGCGCAGAAGTAACAGGGAGTGTTATGTATCTGAAGCAAACCATCCTCGCCTGTCTGTTGGCCACCCTGAGCCAGGGCGTGCTGGCCGACCAGCTGAAACTGAAAGCGGGTTATCCCGAGACCTATGTGGTGCAAAAAGGCGATACCCTCTGGGATATTTCCGGCCAGTATCTGGCAGAGCCCTGGCTATGGCCAAGGCTCTGGAACATCAACCCGCAGATCGCCAATCCCCACTGGATCTACCCGGGCGACGTGTTGCACCTGAGCTGGGTCAACGGCGAACCGCGCCTTGGCAAGGCGATGCAGGGCGGCAAGCAGGTTGTTCGTCTCTCTCCCAGGAGTCGTTACGAGAACAAGGCCAACCCCATTCCGACCCTGCCGCTCAGCGAGATCGGCCCCTTCCTGCAAACCGACCATATTCTGGCTGACAGCCAGCAGGCAAAGCAGCTGCCTTATGTGCTGGGCAATGATGAGGCACACATTGGCATGCTGGAGGGGGATACCCTCTACGTACAGGGCGCACTGATCCCGGGTCAGGACTATGGCATCTATCATCCGGGGACCATCTACAAAGACAAGAAGAGTGGCGAACAGCTGGGGCAAGAGGCGGTCTTCGTCGGTACGGCCAGGGCGGAAGCCCTGCTGCCGGACGGCCGCACCCGGGTTACCCTCAGCCACAACCAGCGTGAGGTGTATCAGGGCGACAAGCTGATGCCGTTCCCGCCGCAGGAGAGCCTCTCCGCCGTGTTCACTCCCAAGGCTGCCCCCGTCATTTCGCCCGGCTATATTGTCGACTTGCCGAGCAAGGCCCGCGGCGGTGGCAAGTTCGACGTCGTGCTCATCAACAAGGGCATACGTGATCAGGTGGCACCCGGTGATGTGCTGGAGATCCTGCGGCCCGGCGCCCGGCTGGTGAGCAAGAATGGCAAGGTCGCCTATCGGGAGTACTCCTCGGTCTATGACAAGGCGTTCTATTCGACCGGCAAGCCACCCCTGCCGTCAGAGGCCGTGGCCCGGGTCATGTTGTTCAAGGTGTACGACAAGCTGAGTTATGGCCTGATCCTGCAGAGTCAGGACATGGTCAGCACCGGTTATCAGGTCAGCAACTTCTGACGTGCCTCTTCCATCCGGGCGACTCGCGCTGTGGTTGACGCTGGATGCCGTCACCGGTATCGGTCCGGTCACCGCCGCTCGCCTGCTGGCCCATTTTGGCGGTGACATTGTCACCCTGTTCGACGCCGACGACGGCGCCCTGCGAGCTCTTGGTCTGCAGAGCGCTCAAATCCAGCAGATGAGATGGCCCCAGCCGGTTGTCGAACAGGCGCTGAGCTGGGCCGCCGAGCCCGGCAATCATATCCTGTGTCCGGATGACCCCGCCTATCCCGCTTTGCTCAAAGAGATCCCTGCCGCCCCGCTGTTGCTCTACTGCCGTGGCAACCTGGCTGCCCTGTCTGTTCCTCAGCTGGCGATGGTCGGCACGCGCCATCCGACCTATGCCGGCAAGGACAATGCTGCCCGCCTCTGCAGGGAGCTGGTTGCCTGCGGGCTGGCCATCACCTCCGGACTGGCGCTTGGCATCGACGGGGTGTGTCATCAGCAAGCGTTGGCGGCAGGGGGGACTACCCTGGCCGTGCTGGGCTCAGGGCTCGACTGCCTCTATCCGAAGCGCCATCAGGGGTTGTCCATGGAGATCCTGGCGCGAGGCGGTTTGCTTATCTCCGAGCTGGCACCCGACAAGGGACCGCTGGCCGAGCACTTTCCACGGCGCAATCGCATCATCAGTGGCTTGTCGCTGGGTACCCTGGTGGTAGAGGCGGCCGAGCAGAGTGGTTCGCTCATCACGGCCCGTTATGCATTGGAACAGGGGCGAGAGGTCTTTGCCGTACCTGGTGCCCCGCAAAACGTGCAGGCACTGGGTTGCAACAAATTAATCCAGCAGGGGGCCAAACTTGTATTGAGCGCGGCCGATATAGTGGAAGAGCTGCCCGGATTTGTCGGTCTGCTGCAGCAAGTGGCTGACTTGTCTGAGCATTCGAATAATAGCGAATTGCCTTATGCCGATTTGTTGGATAACGTAGATTATGAGACCACGAGCGTGGATACCGTTGCCGAACGGTCCCAGCTTCCTGTCGAAGTGGTATTGGGCAGGTTGGTAGAGCTGGAGCTGGCCGGTGCAGTGATGGCGGTAGCCGGTGGATACGTCAGAGCGAGGAGGGCGAATCATGTTTGATGTATTGATGTACCTTTTCGAGACCTACATCCACAGCGATGCAGATGTGATGGTCGAGCAGAATGAACTCACCGACGAACTGAGCCGGGCAGGTTTCGACAAAGACGAGATCGAGAAGGCGCTCAACTGGCTGGAGCGACTGGCCAACCTGCATGACAGCGAGCGGGAGGTCTACGTGGCCGCCAGCGCGCAAGGCTCCATGCGTATCTATGCCCCACAAGAACTGGCACGCCTCAGTACCGAGTGCCGTGGTTTCCTGCTGTTTCTGGAACAAGCCCAGGTACTCAATGCCGAAACCCGCGAAATCTGCATCGAGCGCCTGCTTGAGCTTGATAAACCGGATATCGAGCTGGACGATCTGAAGTGGGTCGTCATGATGGTGCTGTTCAACGTACCGGGCAGTGAAAATGCCTACCAGCAGATGGAAGAGCTGGTGTTTGACGAGTCAGATGGTGTCATCCACTGACAGCCCGGTGCCGCGCTGGTAGAATTCAGGTCATCTGGATTTCAAGGCGCGGCCCATGTCAAAAATCGATCATCACCTCTTTTCAGCCCACGAACATGCCTTCGAGCGCGAACCGTGCCCGCAGTGTGGGGCCGAGCTGGTGATCCGCCAGGGCAAGCATGGTCCCTTCCTCGGTTGCTCCGCCTATCCTGCCTGCGATTACATCCGCTCCCTGACTCCATCCGGTCGTGACATCGAGAAGGTGCTCGAAGGCTCGGCCTGCCCGGACTGCGGCCAGCCGCTGGCCATCAAGAAGGGGCGTTATGGCCTGTTTGTCGGCTGCACCCAGTACCCGGCCTGCCAGCACATCGAATCCCTGCAGGAGAGCGACGATACCCAGATCCTCTGCCCGGAGTGTGGCAAGGGGCACCTCATCAGCCGAACCTCCCGCTATGGCAAGCAGTTCTACTCTTGCGACGGTTACCCCCATTGCAAATATGTGGTGAATGACAAGCCGGTCCCCATGCCTTGCCCACAATGTGGCTGGGGTATCATGGTCGAGAAAAAGGTGAGGGGAGCACTGCGCTGGATCTGCCCGCAAAAGAAATGCGGCCACCAGAGCGAGCAGGTATAATCCGGCCGCCACAAGCGAATTGAAACGTTTTCGGCTAACTTCAACCCCCCACTTGGAGTAAGGAAATTCCCACCATGAATAAACCCTTTGTTGCCGTATTGATGGGCTCTGATTCTGATTTTCCGGTGATGCAGACCACCCTCGAGGTGCTCAAGTCATTCGATATCGCGGTAGAAGTGAAAGTGACCTCCGCACACCGTACACCGGCTGCGACTCATCAGTACGTGACCGACGCCGAAGCCCGTGGCTGCAAGGTCTTTATCTGTGCCGCCGGCCTCGCCGCTCACCTGGCGGGCGCAGTGGCAGGCATCACGACTCGTCCCGTGATCGGTGTGCCCATCGATGGCGGCCCGCTCAAGGGGCTGGATGCGCTGCTTTCCACCGTGCAGATGCCGGGCGGGGTGCCGGTGGCGACCGTGGCGATCGGCAAGGCCGGCGCCAAGAATGCAGGCTATCTGGCAGCGCAGATGCTGGCAGTGGCGGATGATGAACTGGCGGCCAAGGTGCAGGCCGAACGCCAGAAAAATGCCGACGAGGTACTGGCCAAGGATGCCGCCTTGCAGGCCCTGCTCAAGTAAGCTCCGAGACGGCAACCACCACCCCGTTCGCCATCAGCCTCTCGCTGGTCGATGAGGGAGGGGCGCCAGGGTCGCCGTTCCGTAGGCTCAATGTTAATCAATGATGAGGCGACAGCCCGGCTGTCGCATTTTTTATGCCCAATGAATTTGAACTTGCAGTTGCTGCCCTCCAGCGCGATGGGGTGATTGCCTATGCGACCGAGGCGGTATTTGGCCTGGGTTGTGATCCTGACTCCGAGTCGGCGGTACACCGTCTGCTGGCGATCAAGCAACGCCCGGTGGAGAAGGGACTGATCCTGATCGCTGCCGATCTGGCTCAGTTGCAGGATTACATCGATCTGGACCAGCTCACTGACGAGCAGCTGGCCCGGGTGGAAGCGAGCTGGCCTGGTCCCTTCACCTGGATCATGCCGGCGCGCAGCAATACCCCCGCCTGGCTGACCGGTCAGTTCACTACCCTGGCGGTGCGTGTGACGGCCCATCCGCAGGTACAAGGGCTGTGTCGTGCCTTTGGCAAGCCGCTGGTCTCTACCAGTGCCAACCTGACGGGTGAAGAGCCGGCCCGCCGGGTGGCGGATATCGGCGAATTGTTGGCGAGTCAGCTGGCCTATATCCTGCCCGGCGAAGTGGGGGGGCAGGCCAATCCGTCCGAGATCAAGGATGCCAGAACCGGCGCCATCATCCGCCCCTCTTGAACCGCTCGGAGAGCGGCAATGCGGATCGGCTTAGCCCATCCGGCGACATCACAATAATGGGGTCAGGCGACGATCCTGGCTGACTGGAGACAAGATGAGCAAACCGGATGTGGCCCAGGTCAAGGCCTTCCTGCTGCAGTTGCAGGACGAGATCTGCCGTGGTCTGGAACTGACCGACGGCGTCGGACACTTTGTGGAAGATGCCTGGCGCCGTGAAGGAGGTGGCGGTGGCCGCACTCGCGTGCTGCGTCACGGTGCGGTGATCGAGCAGGGAGGGGTCAACTTCTCCCACGTTCATGGCGATGCCATGCCTGCCTCGGCAACGGCCCATCGGCCGGAACTGGCGGGCCGCCGGTTTGAGGCCATGGGGGTGTCGCTGGTGATCCACCCACACAATCCGTATGTGCCGACCAGCCACGCCAATGTGCGCTTCTTCATCGCCGAGAAAGAGGGGGAGGAGCCGATCTGGTGGTTTGGTGGCGGCTTCGATCTCACCCCGTTTTATCCGTTCGAAGAGGACGTACGGCATTGGCATCAGGTCTCCTTCGATCTTTGTCAGCCGTTCGGCACCGATATTTATCCCGAGTTCAAATCCTGGTGTGATCGCTACTTCTTCCTCAAGCACCGGGACGAGACACGCGGCGTCGGCGGCCTCTTCTTCGATGATCTGAATCGCTGGTCGTTTGCCGACTGTTTCGCCTTTATGCAGGCGGTTGGCAAGGGCTATCTCGATGCCTACCTACCGATTGTCGAACGCCGCAAGGGGCTGGCTTATGGCGAACGGGAGCGGGAATTCCAGCTCTATCGTCGTGGCCGCTATGTGGAGTTCAATCTGGTGTATGACCGTGGCACCCTGTTCGGTTTGCAGACAGGCGGGCGTACCGAATCGATCCTGATGTCGATGCCGCCGCTGGCGCGCTGGGAATATGACTGGCAGCCGTCCGCGGGCAGCCCGGAAGCATTGCTCTACACTGACTACCTCAAACCGCGCGAGTGGTTGTGACCAGAGGGGCCATGATGGCCCCTTCTTATTGGCCGATATTCGGCTTGTTCCTGAGTGCGAAAACCCGTTAAATCGGGAGATTGCCCTCTGAAGGAACTCTTTGATGGATCGTTATCTGGTTTTTGGCCACCCGGTGCGCCACAGCAAATCTCCCTTTATTCATACCCTGTTTGCCAGACAAACCCAGCAGGAGCTGGAATATGGTCTGGCCGAGCCTGCCGTCGAAGAGTTCGCCACTAGTCTGAGAGACTTCTTTGCCCAAGGTGGCAAGGGATGCAATGTCACCGTCCCCTTCAAGGAGCAGGCATTCGCCCTGGTCGATCGACTGAGTCCTCGGGCCCGGCGGGCGGGGGCAGTCAACACCATCAAGCTGACCGATGATGGCGTACTGCTGGGTGACAACACAGATGGTGCCGGGTTGGTGGCCGATCTCAAGGCGCATGGTGTGGCACTTGCCGGCAGCAGGATCCTGCTGCTGGGGGCGGGAGGCGCTGCGCGCGGTGCGCTGGCTCCGCTGCTGGCCGAGCAACCCGAGGCCTTGGTTATCGCCAACCGTACTCACGCTAGGGCGGAGCAGCTGGCTGCTGAGTTTCGCGATCTGGGGGCGGTCAGTGCCCAGACCTATGAGCAGCTGGGCGACCATTTCGATCTGATCATCAACTCCACCTCCGCCAGTCTGCAGGGGGAGTTGCCGCCGCTCCCTCCGGCGCTGATCCATGCCGATATCGCCATCTACGACATGATGTATGGCGCGACCGATACCCCCTTTATCGCCTGGGCCAAGGGGCAGGGGGCTCGTCAGACCGTAGACGGCCTCGGCATGCTGGTGGAACAGGCAGCAGAAGCCTTTACCGTGTGGCGAGGAATCCGGCCAGGGACTAAACAGGTATTGAGAGAACTGAAACGAAATCTGGGGACCCTATGAACCAAGGCATCTTGTTTCCCGAGCTGGCCGACTGGCAAGCGCACGAACAGCGGATCCACTTCCCTGCCCAGCAGATGGGGGCGCTGGTGGATTGCTACATCAGTCGCCGGCGTCTGGAGAAAATGACCGGGCTCTCCCTCGCCAGAGAGGAAGACATCCTGCGAGCCTTCGAAAGCGTGCGCTTTGACATCGAGGAGATTGCTGAAAAACTCATTGAGGAACAAGAGTTTGCAGAAGATGGAGCCATCTACCTCTGATTTTTTCAAGTTTTTTCTCAAAGCAGCGGAACTTGCGCCAAGTTGTGCTGACTAACTAGATAGTTGAGGAAGTGCTAGCTAGTCACCTTTATAACTCCCCGGTATTCGTACTGGGGATTTTTTTATCTATATGAAAAATAACATAATTTATGTAATTCATTTTTCGTGAAACTTAATTACATAAATTACTTTCACTTTCTGCTGCTTTGCTATACAGTTAGCAACGTAGGGTACAGAGGTAAGATGTTCTATCTTTCAGACCTTTTATTTCACGTAATTGAATGTGGCTGAATAGCGACCCCGGTGAGTCATCATCGGGGTGTTTTTTTATGGGTTGCGTTTAGAGCAAATGCTTTAATGTTGGCGAATGTTTGTTAGAATGAAGGGGCTTCTTGAGGAAAACCAGTCGTCTTTGTTCTCAAGATTTAGCTTCTTCCCAATTTTTGAACTGATTGTTTAAGGCCGGTACTGCATTTGCAGAACCGGCCTCATTTTTATCCTTTCCATTGACTGCTTTGTAATAAAATTTCACTTTGGTACTTATTTGGTGAGGAAACGCCCCCGCCGGCATCTATTTTTGAAAACGTTGCCAATGGGATTAAAAGTTAATTGTTATATAGAATTAACTATTTATCCCATTGATAAAAATGGTGTTTCAATAACTCATCGTAGGGAGTGGGCGATGTCACTGGCGAGAGGGGGTTATGGCAAGCAGACTGAAAGCCTTTCAATCAGCGGAGGAGCTGCTCCGCTAATTGCAGGGTTTGGTTGTGGTGTATACAGGACGTAGCTTACTCCTCGAGCGGTGCTGGCTCATCGTCAGCCATTTCATCGGCGCCTGCGAGATACCAGCCAGTCAGCGTCTGTGCCAGTTTTTCGACCCCGATCTGGGTCAGGGAAGAGAAGGCTTCCACCTGGATCTGCGGACCCAGCTCGGCTACGGCCTGACGTACCTTGATGACCTGATTGTTGCGCGGACCTGGGCTCAGCTTGTCGGCCTTGGTCAGCAGCAGCATGACCGGCAGTTTGCGGTGAGAGCTCCACTCCAGCATATTCATATCGGTATCTTTGAGCGGATGGCGGATGTCCATCAGGATCACCAGACCTTTCAATGACTCACGACGCTGCAGATATTCCGCCAGCGACTTTTGCCACTTGAGCTTCATTTCCAGCGGAACCTGCGCATAACCGTAGCCAGGCAGGTCGACCAGACGCTTGCCCGGTTCCAGCTCAAACAGGTTGATCAGCTGGGTGCGTCCCGGCGTCTTACTGGTGCGAGCCAGGTTCTTGTGCTTGGTCAAGGTATTCAATGCAGATGACTTACCGGCGTTGGAACGGCCGGCAAACGCAATCTCGACACCCCCATCATTTGGCAGGTGACGGATGTCGGGTGCGCTGGTCACAAAATGCACCTTATTGAAATTCAGAGTTTGTGTATCCAACGTAAATTCCCCATAGAGATAGAGGGTTATAGAGTTACTTTTTTGTGAAATCGTGTAAAATGGCGTCGCTTAAACGCGTTTATTTTAACATGCCTTCAGCGGCATGGGATCTGGAAGCCTAATAACGAGAAGTTGGAACGCCATGAAGAACCTAGTCATTACTCTTGCTCTGATGGTTGGCGTAACGGGGATGGCACAAGCCAAGGGCGATGCCGCTGCGGGACAAACCAAGGCTGCCGTTTGCGCGGCTTGTCATGGACCGGACGGCAACAGCCTAGTCGATATGTACCCCAAGATTGCTGGTCAGCACGCATCATATATCAAAAAGCAGTTAGTTGAACTGAAGGCTGCAGCTTCTGGTCAAACTGGCCGGGTTGCTCCCATCATGGGGCCGATGGCGCTTCCCCTGTCTGAACAGGACATGGAAGACCTGGCAGCCTACTTCTCCAGTCAGAAGGTGACGCCGCTCGCGGTACCCGATGACGCCGTCGCTGCAGGCAAGGCGCTGTACATGGGAGGGGACATGAGCCGTGGTCTGGCTGCCTGTACTGCCTGCCATGGTCCGCGTGGATCGGGCGTCGAGCAGGCCAAGTATCCGAGCCTGTCCGGCCAGCATCCTGCCTACATCAAGGCCCAGCTCACGGCCTTTAGGACCGCTGCCCGTGACAACGACCCGAACAGCATGATGCGGGACGTTGCCAAGAAGCTGACCGATCAGGATATCGAAGTACTGTCCAAATATGTGGCAGGTCTGCACTGATCAAGCCGGATGATATTATCTCATTGATATTGACGAGGAGCCGCCGGCTCCTCGTTTCTTTTTGGTCTTTAACACCATTTGGCCAATTTTTTCTCGCATTGTTGTAAGAGATCTCCCATTCATCAGCCTGGCCAGGGCTTAAACATTTTTAGAAAAATGCTTAGTAATTCATTAATTTCAATATGTTAAATGACAATAAGTCGTTTATCTCCGTTTGAAAACGTTCCTGATGGATTGAGTCACTTTATTAAATTGATACAGTGGATGCATGGAATGGCCCACGCGGCGGTTCACGACCGGGATGTCGTGAAGACAGGATGTCGATGAGGCAGGATGCCAAGGGCCACGCGAGTGGCAGGCAATGGATTGAAAGACCAGGATGGTGACCGTTCAGGAAGAGCGGGGCTGCGGGAAGCAATCACCCCAGAAGATGACCGGACGTCGTCTGCATGGGTCAGGCAAGCACACGCACATTCAGGATCGACCAATTAAGGTCAGGATGACCATACACAAAGATATGATGCGCAGATGTATCACCATGGACAGGGTGATTTGCAGCCAGGGATGGGACTCGCATAAACATATCAAGGCAGCTTCGGCTGCCTTTTTTCTTTTGGGTCATTAACCCGCTTGGTCATTCTGTGTCAAAATACCAGCAACATGCCCAGAGGATGCCGATCCTGCGGTATTCGAAGGCCATTTATGGCCGGATTGGTGCGGGATCCCGCTTTGTTTCTAATCCATCGTTCCCCGTGTCAGCATCCTCTTCCGGACCTTTTCGAACCGGAAACGGGTTTCAATCCAGTTATTTGTCGGAGTCATTCATTCATGTCGGCTAAACAACCCAATCGCAAACCTGCCGGTAAGCGCAAAGAATCAGATGCCAGTGCCCAGGAAGGCCGTGAGCGCAAACGCGCCGCCAAGCGCAAGGGCTTGAAGGCAGGATCCCGCCAGCAGGTCGAGCAGGCCGGCAAGAAGAGTGGCACCAAACAGGCCAAGGATCCGCGCATCGGTTCCCGCAAGCCGGTTGCCCTGATCGTGGAAGAGAAGAGCAGCAAGCCGGTCGCGCCCAAGCAGGTCAAAGAGAAGAAGCTGGTGATGACGCCGGAGCAGGAGCTGGCCTCCATCGAGAATGATGATCGCCTGAATGACCTGCTGGATCGGCTCGATGCCGGTGAGACCCTGGAAGCAACCGAGCAGGCCTGGGTTGATCAGCGGGTTGACCGCTATCAGGAGCTGATGGACGAGCTTGGCATCATCGACACTGATGATGACGAAGACGAGGCTGATTTTGATGAGGCCAACTTTGACGAGCCGGGCCAGCCAGCCTCCGAAGAGGAGCTGTGGGATCGTTTCACCCAGGTCGACTATCAGCCAGAGCCCAAGCCTGAGCCGAAGAAAAAGTGATGAGTGGATGGATGCTGGCCGCCTTGTTGGGCGGCCTGATTTTGTTGGGGCTGGCGTGGTATGCCGGTACCTTGCTGGCACGTCTCAAGCGCCAGCACGACAGTCAGCAGCAGGCTATCGCGGCCCGCAATGAACGGATCCTCGAGAGTGTCAGGGTCATTGCCCATGCGGTACGGGATGGTCAGTGCGACTACTCCGAGGGCGCCATCCGGCTGACCAATCTGCTGGATGCGTTGCAGATCAAGGGCGGTCGCGCCTTTGCCGGCGAATTTCCGGGTTTGTACGGTCTCTACGAGAAGGTGAAGGAGATGCCGACTCATGAGGCGAGACGGGCCCTCAAACGCAATGAAGTAATGAAGATGGATCTCGAACGCAGTGGCTATGAGGCCGAGCTGGAGGCGCAGATCCTCGAGGATGTGGCCAGACTGAAGGATTTTCAGTTAAGCCGGTGAGCCGATAACAAAAAAGAGGAAGCAAGCGTGCAAGCAGAACAGATTGTGTGGGATCAGGCCCTGATCGAGAAATATAACTACAGCGGTCCGCGTTACACCTCCTATCCCACTGCGCTGGAGTTCAACGAGGGTTTCGGTTATCCGGACTTCGTCCAGGCCGCGAGCCAGTATCCGGCGCGCAACCTGTCGCTCTACGTGCATATCCCCTTCTGTCACAAGCTCTGCTACTACTGCGGCTGCAACAAGGTGATCACTCGTCACCGCCACAAGGCCGATCAATACCTCGATTTCCTCGAGCAGGAGATCAAGGCGCAGGCCCCGCTGTTCAAGCAGCGGCTGGTGACCCAGTTGCACTGGGGCGGCGGCACTCCCACCTATCTGGATGAACCCCAGACTCGCCGACTGATGGCCATGTTGCGGGAGCATTTCCACTTCGCCGAAGAGGGCGAAATCAGCATCGAGGTGGATCCGCGGGAGATTGAGCTCTCCATGCTGGACGTGCTGCGGGAAATCGGCTTCAACCGCATCAGCCTCGGCGTGCAGGATTTCAACAAGGAGGTCCAGGTCGCGGTCAACCGCGAGCAGGACAACGACTTCATCCGCGCCATGCTGGAACGGGCTCGCGAACTGGGCTTTCGTTCCACCAACCTGGATCTCATCTACGGCTTGCCGCACCAGAACCGGGAGAGCTTCCATCACACCCTGGAAGAGGTGCTCAAGACCGAGCCGGCCCGTCTCTCCATCTTCAACTATGCCCACCTGCCCAGCCGTTTTGCCGCTCAGCATAAGCTGAAAGAGGCGGACATGCCGGCGCCGCAGGAAAAACTGGCCATGCTGCAGGACACCATCGCCTTCCTGACCGGCCGTGGTTATCAGTTCATCGGCATGGATCACTTCGCCAAGCCGGACGACGAGCTGGCGGTGGCCCAGCGTGAGGGCAAGCTGCACCGCAACTTCCAGGGCTATACCACCCAGGGGGATTGTGATCTGCTGGGGCTGGGGGTCTCCTCCATCAGCATGATCGGCGATGCCTATTCCCAGAACCAGAAAGAGCTCAAGGCCTACTATGGCCAGGTGGAAACGCTGGGGCATGCCCAGTGGAAGGGGTGCTCTCTCAATCAGGACGACCTAATCCGCCGCGAGGTGATCAAGCGCCTCATCTGCGATTTTCGCCTGAACTTTGCCGCCGTCGAGCAGGCCCATGGCCTGGCGTTCAGGGAGTACTTCGCGGAGGATCTCAAGCTGCTGCAGACCTTCATCGATGATGGCCTGGTGCGCATGACCGAAGAGGGGCTGGAGGTGGTCTCCACCGGTCAGCTGTTGATCCGCAACATCTGCATGTGCTTCGATGTCTACCTGCGGAGCAAGGCGCGCCAGCAGCAGTTCTCCCGGGTGATCTAAGCCGGTCGATGTCGTTGGGAAATAAAAAAACCGCCTCTCAGCGGTTTTTTTATTGGGCTTGCCCCTGCTCAGCGCTGGGCGGCGCGGGCGCTCAACTCGGCCTTCTCGGTATCGCTCAGGAAGGCCAGGGTCAGGCCGTTCTGCTGGGCGGTGCGGATCTCGCTCACCGTCATGCCGGCAGCCGGGGCCGCCACCTCGTATTCGTGGGGCAGGTCGATGCCTTCCACCGCCGGGTCGTCGGTGTTGAGGCAAGCCAGCACGCCGGCGGCCAGGAACTGGCGGATCGGGTGCTCGGTCAGGCTCGCCACCGTGGTGGTCTGAACGTTGGAGGTGAGGCAGGACTCGATGCCGATGCGGTGCTCGGCCAGATAGGCCATCAGGGCCGGATCCTGAACGGCTTTGACGCCGTGGCCGATACGTTCGGCACCCAGCTCGCGAATGGCCTGCCACATGCTCTCGGGGCCGGCGGCTTCACCGGCGTGCACGGTGACGCGCATGCCAGCATCACGCACCCGGCGGAAGTGGTCGGTGAACAGCTCGCCCGGGAAGCCCAGCTCGTCGCCGGCCAGATCGATGGCGACCAGCCGATCACGATGGGCCAGGCAGGCATCCAGTTCTTGCTTGCACTGCTCGGTGCCGAAGGTGCGGCTCATGATGCCGATCAGGTTGGTCTTGATGCCGAAGTCGCGGCTGCCAGCCGCCACGCCGTCGATGATGGCTTCGACCACGCCCTGCGGGTGCAGCTTGTGGGCCATTGCCATGTAGGCCGGGCTGAAACGCAGTTCGGCATAGTCGATGCCGGCGCGCAGCAGGTCTTCCACATTCTCGTAGGCGACCCGGCGGCAGGCGTCGTAATCGGCCAGCACGGCCACGCCCCAGTCCAGCTTTTTGAGGAAGGCGACCAGGCTCGGTTCATTCTCGACGATCTGCACATGGGGGCGCAGCGCCTCCAGCTCGAAGGCGGGCAGTTGGATGTTGTGCTGACGGCCCAGCTCGAGGATGGTCTGCGGGCGGATGTTGCCGTCCAGATGGCGGTGCAGGTCGGTCAGGGGAAGAGATCTGTCAATCATGATGGCGCCTTCTTCGAGTCGGGTGTGAAAGCCTGCCATTCTAGGCAGGGATCTCAAAAAAGATACCCCGTTTGAAATCAAACGGGGTCTTATTGGCCGGCGATTTGCCAAGGCGTGATGGGAATCGTTTTTCCCAAGGACTCAGGAGAGGTCGAGTTCCTTCAGCTTGCGGGTGAGGGTGTTGCGCCCCCAACCGAGCAGGCGGGCCGCTTCCTGTTTGTGACCATGGGTATGGTCCAGCGCGGTTTCCAGCATGATCCGCTCGAACTGGGGCAGGGCATCGGCCAGGATGTCGGTCTCCCCCAGCGCCAGCTTGGCGGCGACCCAATCCTGCAACTGCTGCTGCCAGCCGCCGGACAGGGCCGGCTGACCCGGTTCGGCGGTGCTGGTGATGGGGGTCAGCAGCTCGGTGGGTAGATCGCTCACCAGCACCTCCTGGCCCGAGGCCATCACGGTGAGCCAGCGGCAGACGTTCTCCAGCTGGCGCACGTTGCCCGGCCAGGGCAGGCGGCTGATGTAGGCCTGGGTATCCGGATGCAGACTTTTGGCCTCCACGTTCAGCTCCTTGGCTGCCCGCAGCAGGAAGTGCTGGGCCAGCTGGGGAATGTCCTCGCGGCGCTCCTTGAGGGCGGGAATGTGGATCCGGATGACATTGAGGCGGTGGAACAGGTCTTCCCGAAATTCACCGTCGGCCACCCGCTTCTCCAGATTCTGGTGGGTGGCGGCGATGATCCGCACATCCACCTGCACCGGCTGATGGCCGCCAACCCGGTAGAACTGGCCGTCGGCCAGTACCCGCAGCAGCCGGGTCTGCACATCCAGCGGCATGTCGCCTATCTCGTCGAGAAACAGGGTGCCGCCGTCGGCCTGTTCGAAGCGGCCGTGGCGAATGTTGTTGGCGCCGGTGAAGGCTCCCTTCTCATGGCCGAACAGTTCCGATTCGATGAGATCTTTCGGGATGGCGGCCATGTTGAGGGCGATGAAGTTCTTGTGGGCGCGCGGGCTGTGCTTGTGCAGGGCGTGGGCGACCAGCTCCTTGCCGGTGCCGCTCTGGCCGTTGATCAGCACCGAGATGCTGGAGCGCGACAGCCGGCCGATGGCGCGGAACACCTCCTGCATGGCCGGCGCCTCGCCGATGATCTCCGGGCTGCTGGCCGGATCCTGCTGGCGTGCCTTGCGTTTGGTGCGCTGCTCCTTGAGGTGATTCTCGGCGCGGCGCACCAGGGTTACCGCCTCGTCGATGTCGAACGGTTTGGGCAGGTATTCGAAGGCACCGCGCTGGTAGGCGTTGACCGCGCTGTCGAGATCCGAGTGGGCGGTCATGATGATGATGGGCAGATCGGCCTGGCGGCGATGGATCTGCTCAAGCAGGCTGAGGCCGTCGATGCCGGGCATGCGGATATCGGAGAGGATCACATCTGGTGAGCGCATTTCCAGCGAGCTCAGCAGCGCCTCGCCATCGGCGAAGCTCTCGCACTCGAAGCCTTCACTGCCGAGGGTGCGCTCCAGCACCCAGCGGATAGAACTGTCGTCATCGACGATCCACACTTTTGCTGTCATGACGTTCCCTTATTTGCGAAGCGGTAGAAAGATGGTGAATTCGGTGTGGCCTGGCCAGCTGATGCAGTCGATCCGCCCCTTGTGCTGGTCGATCAGGTTCTGGGCGATGGAGAGGCCGAGCCCGGTGCCCCCTTCCTTGCCGGTGATCATCGGATAGAAGAGGGTGTCGCGGATGGCATCCGGGATGCCGGGGCCGTTGTCGATGATCTTGATCTCGGCCGCTAGGCGGTAGCGCTGGCCGTGGATGGTGATCTGGAACGCGGTGCGGGTCTTGATGCGGATGAGGCCGGTCTGCTCGCCGATGGCCTCGGCGGCGTTGCGCACCATGTTGAGAAAGGCCTGCTGCAGCTGGTCCGACTCCATCTCGAATTCCGGGATGCTGGGATCGTAATCCCGCTCAATGCGCACCGTTGGCGGCAGCTCCAGCTCTACCAGCCGACGCACCTGCTCCAGCACCGAGTGCACGTTGTGCATCTGGTGACGACCCGGGCGCTGGGGGCCGAGCAGCCGATCGACCAGCACCCGCAGCCGGTCGGCCTGTTCGATGATGATGCCGGTGTATTCGCGCAGGGCGGGGTCGGGCAGCTCCTTTTGCAGCAGTTGGGCCGCGCCGCGCAGACCGCCGAGGGGATTCTTGATCTCGTGGGCCAGGCCGCGCACCAGCTCCTTGGCCGCCTGTTGCTGGGCATGCTGCTGCAGCTCCTGGCTGATCTTCTTCTGCTGGTCGATCTTGCGCAGCTCCACCACCATCAGCCGCTGCTCATGATCGGCCAGTGGGCTGACGCTCATCTCCACCAGTCTGGGCTCCCCTTCCACCACCAGGGTGACTTCACTGTCGGTGAAGCCCTGCCCCGAGCTGAGGCACTGCTTGAGCCGCTGCAGATCGAGGGAGATATGTTCCAGCAGGTGGGGCAGTTCGATACCGATCAGCCGGCGCTGACTGAGGGAGAGCAACTGCTCGGCGGCCGGGTTGACGAACTGGATGCAGAGCCGTTCATCCATCAGGATGACGGCGGTCAGCAAGTTATCGAGCAGTATCTTGGCTTGATCCGGGCGGGTTGGCACAGGTTTCTCCCTAAAACGGTGCTATACACCAGCAATGCACCAATGTGGTGCATTTAGTCTACCCGTATCGAGGCACAGGATCACCCCTTGTTGTTGAGGGGGGTCACTTTGGGTGCAGGATTGATGCTGGCCCGGTGCAGGTAGAAGGTGACTGGCTTGGATTTAGCAAGGATCGTACCGTCTTTGGCGAGCAGCTCGAGTTGGGCCTCGTGGGCACCGCGATCGAGGTTTTCGACCCGAATGGCGAGCGAGTTTTTAACGATGGGGGCAGCCTTGCCGTCCAGGGTCAGGCGCACATCGTACTGGGTCGGCGGTTGCGGGCTGATCTGACCCTGAAACACCACGTTGCCGGTGTTGTCGCGTAGGGTGCTGCCCTGTTCCGGGGAGAGCAGTTCGATCACCAGCTTGGCCGCTTCCTTCTCTTTCTTGGCATCGACGCCGGTGAGGCTGTTGAAGTTGTCAACTTGCACCGAGCGGGGTGAACTGCCGATGAAGGGGGCGACGCGCAGATCGACCTCCTTGGCTTTCTGGCCGGGGGGAGGGGCATCCGTATAGTGAACGACCCCCTGGCTGTCGGTCCAGGAGTATACCTTGGCAGCCTGGGCGCCGGTGGCGACCAGCAGCAACAGGCTCAGCATCCATACTGGGTTGGCGTTTTTCATCCATCTCTCCTTGACGGGATTTTGCTTAATCCTATCAGAGAAAAAACCCGCCTGTCGGCGGGTTTGGTCAAGTTCTGAGCTGGCTTCCGGATTAAACGGAGTAGTACAGTTCGAACTCCAGCGGATGCGGGGTCATGCGCACGCGGTCAACGTCCTGCTGCTTCAGCTCCAGGTAGGAGTTGATGAAGTCGTCGCTGAATACGCCGCCGCGGGTCAGGAACTCGCGATCCGCATCCAGCGCAGCCAGGGCTTCGTCCAGAGAGCCGGCCACGGTCGGCACTTCGGCTGCTTCTTCCGGCGGCAGGTCATACAAGTTCTTGTCCATGGCATCGCCCGGATGGATCTTGTTGATGATGCCGTCCAGACCGGCCATCAGCTGAGCTGCGAAGGCCAGGTACGGGTTGGCAGCCGGATCCGGGAAGCGGACTTCGATGCGGCGAGCTTTCGGGCTCGGCACTACCGGGATACGGATGGAGGCAGAGCGGTTGCGGGCAGAGTAGGCCAGCATGACCGGTGCTTCATAACCCGGTACCAGACGCTTGTAGGAGTTGGTGGTCGGGTTGGCGAAGGCGTTGATGGCCTTGGCATGCTTGATGATGCCGCCGATGTAGTGCAGCGCCATCTCGGACAGACCGCCGTACAGGTCGCCGGCGAACAGGTTGACGCCGTTCTTGGCCAGGGACTGGTGGCAGTGCATGCCGGAGCCGTTGTCACCGAACATGGGTTTCGGCATGAAGGTGACGGTCTTGTTGTAGGCGTGGGCCACGTTGTGGATCACGTACTTCAGCACCTGCACTTCATCCGCTTTCAGGGTGAGGGTGTTGAAACGGGTCGCGATCTCGTTCTGACCGGCAGTCGCCACTTCGTGGTGGTGAGCTTCAACGACCTGGCCCATCTCTTCCAGCACCAGACACATGGCGGCACGGATATCCTGAGAGGAGTCAACCGGTGCAACCGGGAAGTAGCCACCCTTGACGAAAGGACGGTGACCCTTGTTGCCGTGCTCGTAATCGGTACCGGAGTTCCAGGCGGCTTCTTCGGATTCGATCTTCACGAAGCTGTGGCCCATGGTGTTCGAGAAGGTGATGTTGTCGAACATGAAGAATTCCGGCTCCGGCCCGAACAGCACGGTGTCAGCGATGCCGCTGGACTTCAGGAAGTCTTCGGCACGCTTGGCGATGGAGCGCGGATCGCGGTCGTAGCCCTGCATGGTAGCCGGTTCCAGCACGTCACAGACGATGTTCAGGGTGGTCTCTTCGGTGAACGGATCCAGTTTGGCGGAGGCCGCATCCGGCATCAGCACCATGTCTGATTCGTTGATGCCCTTCCAGCCGCCGATGGAGGAACCATCGAACATCTTGCCGTCTTCGAAGAAATCTTCGTCAACCTGATGGGAAGGGATGGATACGTGCTGCTCTTTACCCTTGGTGTCGGTAAAGCGCAGGTCGACAAACTTGACTTCGTGTTCCTGGATCAGGGCCAAAACGTTCTGGGCTGACATGCTAAGTAACCTCCGGTGTTAAAACTCTTAGGGTGAATGCGTCATCACATTCACATAAGCCAGTATCGTGCCAAGTTTGTGACAGCTTGATTTCAGGGCATTTGGGGCTATCAGCCAGCCCTGAGACCCGCCATCTCAGCGCGTTACGCCTCAAAGTAGTGCATCCATGGATCGTTTTGGTGCACTAAAATGGTGCGCGTTATACGGTCAGCCCCCATCTAAGCAGGCTTTGATCGGAAGGTCTATGATCCTGATCCCCTGTTGTGCGCGAATGTACTGCAATTCTGCTAGGCAGATCACAAAGGCGAGAGTACAATTAGCGCCCAATTTTACCCGGTGATTGAGGCGAGAATGTTAGAGAATTTACGCAATATTGCGATTATTGCGCACGTTGACCACGGCAAAACGACTCTGGTTGATAAGCTGCTGCAGCAGTCCGGCACCCTGGACCGCTCCACGGAAGGCCAGGAACGGATCATGGACTCCAATGATCTGGAACGGGAACGTGGCATCACCATTCTCGCCAAGAACACTGCGATCCGCTGGAACGACTACCGCATCAACATCGTTGATACCCCGGGTCACGCCGACTTCGGTGGTGAGGTAGAGCGCGTACTGTCCATGGTTGACTCCGTGCTGCTGCTGGTTGACGCCGTTGATGGCCCGATGCCGCAAACCCGTTTCGTGACTCAGAAGGCATTCGCCCAGGGTCTGAAGCCGATCGTGGTCATCAACAAGATCGACCGTCCGGGTGCTCGTCCTGACTGGGTAATGGATCAGGTATTCGATCTGTTCGACAACCTGGGTGCCACCGACGAACAGCTGGACTTCAAAGTTGTTTACGCCTCTGCACTGAACGGTTGGGCCACCATGGATCAGGACGTTGAGTCCGATAACATGGAACCCCTGTTCCAGGCCATCGTTGACAACGTGGAAGCGCCCAAGGCTGATGCCGACGGTGGTTTCCAGATGCAGATCTCCCAGCTGGACTACAACTCCTATGTTGGCGTCATCGGTATCGGCCGCATCACCCGTGGTCGCGTCAAGACCAACCAGCAGGTCACCATCGTCGGTGCCGACGGCAAGTCCCGTACCGGCAAGGTCGGTCAGGTGCTGGGTTATCTGGGTCTGTCCCGTACCGAAGTGGCCGATGCGCAAGCTGGCGACATCATCGCCATCACCGGTCTGGGCGAGCTGAAGATCTCCGACACCATCTGTGACAACGGCGCCGTTGAAGCGCTGCCGCCGCTCTCCGTTGACGAGCCGACCGTGAACATGACCTTCCAGGTCAACACCTCACCGTTCGCCGGCAAAGAGGGCAAGTTCGTGACCTCCCGCAACATCCTGGAGCGTCTGAACCAGGAGCTGGTCCACAACGTGGCCCTGCGCGTGGAAGAGACCGATGATCCGGACAAGTTCCGTGTCTCCGGCCGTGGTGAACTGCACCTGTCCATCCTGATCGAAAACATGCGTCGCGAAGGTTACGAGCTGGCGGTATCCCGTCCGGAAGTTATCCTGCGCACCGTAGACGGCGTTCTGCAAGAACCGTTCGAAACCGTTACCGTGGACGTGGAAGAAGCGCACCAGGGTTCCGTGATGGAGCAACTCGGCCTGCGTAAGGGCGAGATGACCAACATGACCCCGGATGGCAAAGGCCGTGTTCGCCTTGACTTCATGATCCCGAGCCGTGGCCTGATCGGCTTCCAGACCGAGTTCATGACCCTGACTTCCGGTACCGGTCTGCTGTACCACACCTTCGACCACTACGGTCCGCATAAGGGTGGCAGCATCGGCGAGCGTCAGAACGGCGTGCTGATCTCCAACGCTACCGGCAAGGCGCTGACCTATGCCCTGTTCGGTCTGCAAGACCGCGGTCGTCTGTTCATCGGTCACGCGACCGAAGTGTACGAAGGCCAGGTGATCGGTATTCACTCCCGTTCCAACGACCTGACCGTGAACTGCCTGAAGGGCAAGCAGCTGACCAACATGCGTGCCTCCGGTACCGACGAAGCCCAGGTGCTGACTCCGCCGATCCGCATGTCGCTGGAACAGGCTCTGGAGTTCATCGACAACGACGAACTGGTTGAAGTCACTCCGAAGAGCATCCGTATCCGCAAGAAACTGCTGACCGAGATGGATCGCAAGCGCGCCGGTCGTGCTTGATATCTGTTCATCGACAGACAGAGAGAGGCCTTCGGGCCTCTTTTTTATGCCTGCTCGCCGCGGGCAGGCGGCTGCAGGTGCCGGTGCGAGTCGTACCCGGCCGGCCCATGGGTGGTCAAATGACCATGCTATCTGACACAATGTCTGCACTATGAAGACGTTGGGAGCGACAATGCAGCAGAAATTCGGCGGCCGTCTTGGCCATGCCCTCTCTTTTTTACGCCACGATGGTGGCCATTTTGCCCAGTTCGTCTGGGGCCGTTTCCAGCAGGACAGGCTGACGGTCACCGCCGGCTATCTGGCCTATGTGACCCTGCTCTCCCTGGTGCCCATGATCGCCGTGGTATTCGGCATGATGTCGGCCTTTCCGGTGTTTCAGAGCCTGAAGCAGGCGATGGAGCAGTTCGTCTATCACAACTTCGTGCCTACCGCTGGCGAGATGCTCAAGGAGTACATCGATGGCTTCGTGGCCAACGCTACCAACACCACGGCAGTCGGTATCGGCGCCTTGATCGTGGTGGCGCTGATGCTGATATCGGCCATCGACAAGAACCTCAACTACATCTGGCGCTCCACCCAGAGCCGGCCACTGGCCCAGGCATTTGCCATGTACTGGATGATCCTGACGCTGGGGCCCGTGCTCATCGGGGCCAGCATCGCCATCTCCTCCTACATTTTCTCGCTGCGGCTGTTCGGGGCCGAGAGCCTGTTCGGCATCGGCTATCTGTTGCTGCGCGGCCTGCCGTTCCTGTTCTCGGTACTCACCTTCCTGCTGGTCTATACCGTGGTGCCCAACTGCAAGGTGCGGCTGATGCACGCCTTCATCGGGGCCCTAGTGGCGGCCACCCTGTTCGAGCTGGCCAAGCGCGGTTTTGCCATCTACATCACCAACTTCCCCTCCTATCAGGCCATCTATGGCGCGCTGGCGACCATCCCCATCCTGTTTGTCTGGGTTTACCTGAGCTGGCTGGTGGTCTTGCTTGGCGCGGAAACCACCGCCTGTCTTGGTGAATATGAGCGACCGGGTGCCGATGAGTTGGCCTGATCCGGTCCCTTGCTGTTAGCATCGACGACCGCCCCCGTCAGCAGATGGGGGCGGTCGTTTTGTTTTGAGAGGAGAGGGATGTGATTGCACTGATTCAGCGGGTCAGCGAGGCCAGCGTAACGGTAGAGGGCGAGGTGACCGGGGCCATCGGCCAGGGTCTACTGGTGCTGCTCGGGGTGGAGCAGGGGGATGACGAGGCCAAGGCCGACAAGCTGCTGCACAAGGTGAGCGGTTACCGCATCTTCTCCGATGAGAATGGCAAGATGAACCTCAACGTAAGCCAGGCCGGCGGCAGCCTGTTGGTGGTCTCCCAGTTCACCCTGGCGGCGGATACCAACAAGGGGATGAGACCCAGCTTCTCCGGCGGCGCCAATCCGGTCGAGGCCGAGCGGCTGTACGACTACTTCGTGGCGCAGGCCGCTGCCAGCGGCATCCCGACCGCCACCGGCCGCTTCGCTGCCGACATGAAGGTGGCGCTGGTCAACGACGGCCCGGTTACCTTCTGGCTACAGGTCTGACGCCAGCTCGTAGCGGGGGGCTGTGTGCAGCAGGACGTTGCGCAGCCCCGGCACCGGGTAGGGGGTGGTGGGGCCGACCCACTGCTCCAGCAGCATCAGCACCCGGGTCAGCTCGAGACGGGTGCGCGGCAGCAGGTTGATGATGAGCTCGCCGTTCAGGCGGGGGGCCAGCGCCTGATAAATGCGCTCCTGGAACAGCAGGGGCGGGTTGCCGTCCTGGCTGAACAGGTCGAGCAGAATGAGGTCGTACTGCGCCTCGCTCTGTTCCAGAAAGGCGAGGGCATCGGCCTGGTGCAGGGTTGGCGTGCGCTGTGGGTGTTGGTCGGGCTGAAAGAACAGCTGATAGAGGGTGATAACCTCTTCATCGAGGTCGACGCACTCGTGACGGGCATCGGGCCAGCGCTGGTGCAGATGGCGGGTGAGATCGCCGCCCCCCAGCCCCAGCTCGAGGATGCTGCCGGCCTGTTCGGGTAGTAGACAGGCGATCACCTGCTGGTGCGGCAGGCAGAGGGTGGCGGGCTCGGCCAGGGACATGGCCGACTGCACCACGCCGTCGATCTCCAACCAGCGATGATGGGCATTTTCCTGTACGGTGAGCCGACGCTGGGGCTTGGCGCTGAGGTGCAATAAGTGGTCGGCTTGGTACGCTTGCAGATTGAAGTCCATGAATTTGCACGGCAAGATGGTTTTCGACCAGTGTAACTCAAGGATGGAACTATGTACCGGGTGGTCACCCCCCAGACGGCAGCCGAACCGGATGCCCATTATCAGTTGAGCTGGGAGGCATGGGTGCGCAAGCCCTTCCGTCTGTCCGTCGGCGCTAACTCAAGGATCGCTTTATGTACCGGGTAGTCACTCCTCAAACGGCCGCCGAGCTGGACGCTTACTACCAGTTGCGCTGGGAACTACTGCGTAAACCCTTCAATCTGCCCGTCGGTTCCGAGCGGGATGAATACGATACCGTCGCCATTCACCGGCTGATGCTGGCCCCCGACGGCACGCCCATCGCGGTGGGGCGGCTGTTTGTCGGCGGTGACGAGGCCCAGATCCGCTTCATGGCGCTGCGCCCCGAATTTCGTGGTCAGGGGCTGGGTGCCCGCATGGTGGAAGATCTCGAACAACTGGCCCGCAGCGAGAAGGTGAAGCGGCTGGTGATGAATGCCCGCCAGGAGGCGGTGGAGTTCTACCGCAAGTGCGGCTTTCTCGAGGTGGGGGAAGGCCCCGTCTCCTTCGGTCGCATCCCGCACCGCCAGATGATCAAGTCCCTGAGCCCGCTGCAGACCATCCAGTACCGGCCGGAGTGGTGCCAGGATCTCACTACCCGTTGGTCGCGCGGCATTCCCATCAGCGAGAAGATGGGGGTGCACATCACCCACTACGACGGCCAGACCTTCCACCTCAAGGCCAATCTGGCGGCCAATCTCAACGTGCACGACACCATGTTCGCCGGCAGCATCTACAGCCAGTGCGTGCTGGCGGGATGGGGCCTGATCTGGCTGCAGCTCAAGGAGGCGGGGCTGGTGGGGGATACAGTGCTGGCGGAGGGCAACATCAAGTACTATCGGCCGGTCAAGGAGGAGCCGGAGGCGCGGGTGGCGCGCGAAGGCATGCCCGCCGTGCTCGAGCCGCTCAAGGCTGGCGAATCTGCCAAGTTCAGCCTCAAGATCAAGCTTTTCAGCGGCGACAAGCTGGCGGCCGAGTTCCTCGGTCACTACGTGGTGCAGCCGGTGAAGCGGCCGGGCCAGTAGCCCCGCGCTGGTTCCCATCAAGCAACAAGGCCTCATCACGAGGCCTTGTTGCTTTCTGTCGGCTAGCCGTTGGCCGCCTGTGCGGCCTGGGCTTTCGGCGCCGGTCGCCAGAGCGGGCTGCTGTTGCCCTGGGGTGGGTAGCGTACGCCGGTCTCCCAGCCACAGCCGTCCGGTTTTTGCTGGAAGCCCCAGCTGAGGGTCGGCTCGGCGAGCGGCCCGCGCCACTGGCCGAGCAGCTCGGCGCAGTGCTGGCCGTTGAGGACGCCCAGATCCAGCTGCCACTGCTCATTGACCAGATCGACGCTGCCCTGCACCCCCAGCAGGTGGGTGATGGTGGAAGCGCCGGCCTGCTCGATCTTCAGCTGGCCTTGCGCCACCTTGCCCTGCAGCTTGATGCGATAGAAGGGGGTGTCGCCCTCCTGCATCGCCTGCCAGAGCTCGCCCGGGCTGAGGGTTGGCGCCGCCACCTGCTTGAACCACTGATCCAGCAGCGGATCTATCTTCACCTTGTCCCAGAACGGCTCGGTGGCATCGAGCGCAATGTTTCCCTGCAGGGAGCTGCGCCAGGCGCCCGGAGTGCCGCCGTGCAGCGCCTGCAGATCGGCGCTCAGATCCATCTTGCCGGCGAAGGAGACGGGGGAGTGGAGGATCTTGCCCCACTGCACCAGATCCAGTTTCTCGCCCTTGAGCTGCAACCGGCTGGTCTGGCCCGGCTCGCGCCCCCACTGGCCGCTCAGGCTGAGGCTGCCTTCATCCGGCAGCGAGCTGGTGAGCTTGTTGAGCTGCCAGGAGCCGGCCGTCAGCTCGCCATCCAGCTCGCCGTTGCGGGCACTGAGGCCGTCCCACACCAGTTCGAACCAGGCGCTCTCGAGCCGGGCCCGGCCCAGCAGCGGCCCCGGCTGGTTGCCGCGCAGGCTGAGATCGGTCAGGTAGAACTGCCAGCCGGTCAGCGACAGGGGCAGGGTATCGTCGAAGGAGAGCACCTTGAGCTTGTCGAAGGCCAGCTTGCGGATGTCGATCTGCTGCGGGCGCCAGCGCTGCCAATCCTGCCACCACCCTTCCGGCAGGCTGATGTCCATGCCGCTCAGCGCCATGTCCTTGAGGGTCAGCTTCTGCTGCAGGGGATCGAGGGAGAGCTCCAGGTTGAACTCCCCTTCATAGGCCTTGCCCTGCAGCTCGGCATCCAGCTGCTGGGGCGAGAAGGCGACCTTGCCCTGAATGGCCTCCAGCTGGAACAGGCCACGGCCGAGATCGCCGAGGGTCCCCGAGAAGTAGCCGCTGGGCGTGCTGCCGGCTTGCCAGTTGAAGGCGGTCAGCTGGCCGTTGAGGTTGTTGAGGGCCAGCTCCTGCTCGATGTCGTTGAAGCTGAGATCCCGGATCTGGCCGAGATCCAGGCTGACCTGGCGCAGGGGGGATTCGGCTTTGGCAAGAGTGCCCCACTCGATGCGCATGCCCTGGGTCTTGAGGTTGTTCAGCCGCAGGCTGCGGGCGGGCCAGTCCAGCACCATGCCGGTTTCGAGCAGACCGTCGAACAGGTTGGCGGTCAGCTTGTCGGTACTCAGTACCTGCCCCTCCAGCCGGCCGGCCAGATTGAGACGGGAGAGGGCCCAGGCCGGGGTCGCCAGCTCATTGATGTTGAGAGTCAGGTTGGCCTGGGGCGGGCGCACCGGATTGAGCAGCTGCCAGTCGCTCAGGGTGGCGTTGAGGCCGCGCAGGGTCAGCCCGTCGCTCTCCAGGCTGAGCCGGTCGATGGTGCTGTCGGCGATGGTGAGAGAGTGCACCGGCAGGCTCGGCAGCTGGTTGGGCAACGGCAGCTTGATGGCCGGGCGAATGAGATCGAGATGGGCGATGCGCACGTCCCGGCTCAGCCAGTCGATGCTCTCTATCTCGAGATAGATCTTGTCGAGGGTCACGGCATTGCCGTAACTCACCTGCTCTGCCAGCAGGGTGTAGGGATGAAGCGGGTTGAACACCAGCCGGCCTATGGTGACCGGCACGCCGGTCTGCTGGCTGAGCCAGCCGGCGATGGGCCCCTTGGCCCGCTCGGCGTCGAACAGACCGAGCCCGACCCAGACAAAGAGCAACAGGAAGGCAAGGGTGTAGAGCAGGCCGCGCAGCCAGGAATTCATCAGTACTTTCCTCCTGTTTCTGTTGCTTGGTCAGGCATTGGAGTAGTGATCCCGCAGGCCGAGCCAGCGGCGAATCAGCGGCTCGACATGGCTCGGGTGGCGGTCCATCAGGCAATGTGACCATCTTCTGCATCTGCCTTGGTCAAGCATTGGAATAGTGATCCCGCAGGCCGAGCCAGCGTCGTATCAAGGGTTCGACATGGCTCGGGTGGCGGTCCATCAGGAAGCGCGCCATCTTCTGCACCTGCGGGATGAGCGGCTGATCCCGTACCAGATCGGCGATCTTGAGGTCAGCCAGACCGGTCTGGCGGGTGCCGAGCAGTTCCCCCGGGCCGCGCAGCTCCAGATCCCGCTGGGCGATGAGGAAGCCGTCGTTGGTCTCCCGCAGCACCCCGAGCCGGCTCTGGGCCGTCTTGGACAAGGGGGCATGATAGAGCAGCACGCAGTGGGAGGCCACCGAGCCACGCCCGACCCGGCCGCGCAGCTGGTGCAGCTGCGCCAGCCCCAGTCGCTCCGGGTTTTCGATGATCATCAGGCTGGCGTTGGGCACGTCCACCCCCACCTCGATGACGGTGGTGGCGACCAGCAGCTGCAGTATGCCCGCCTTGAACTCCTCCATCACCCGCTGTTTCTCGACCGGCCGCATCCGGCCGTGCACCAGCCCGATGTGCAGGCCGGGAAGCAGGTTCTGCAGCTCGGCGGCGGTGTCCTCGGCGGCCTGGCACTCCAGCACCTCCGACTCCTCGATCAGGGTGCAGACCCAGTAGGCCTGCTTGCCCTCTTCGCAGGCCAGTCTGACCCGTTCGATCACGTCCTGGCGGCGGCTGTCGGGCAGCGCCACCGTGGTGATGGGGGTACGGCCCGGCGGCAGCTCGTCGATGATGGAGGTATCGAGGTCGGCATAGGCGGTCATCGCCAGGGTGCGGGGGATGGGGGTGGCGGTCATGATCAGCTGATGGGGATGTACCCCCTCCCGCTCCCCTTTTTCCCGCAGGGCGAGCCGCTGATGCACGCCGAATCTGTGCTGTTCATCGATGATGACCAGGGCGAGGCGCTGGAATACCACCTGCTCCTGGAAGATGGCGTGGGTGCCCACCACCATCTTGACGCTGCCATCGGCGATGGCGGCCAGCGCTTCTTCTCGTGCCTTGCCTTTCTGCTTGCCCGCCAGCCAGCCGACCCCGATGCCGAGCGGTTCCAGCCACTTGGCGAAGTTGATGGCGTGCTGCTCGGCCAGCAGCTCGGTCGGCGCCATCAGCCCCACCTGACAGCCGTTGCCGATGGCCTGCAGGGCGGCCAGCGCCGCGACCAGCGTTTTACCTGAGCCCACGTCCCCCTGCACCAGCCGCATCATGGGATGGCTCTGTTGCAGATCTCGGCCGATCTCCGCCACCACCCGGTTCTGGGCGCCGGTGGGGGTGAACGGCAGGGCGTCGAGCAGCTGTTCTACCAGCGCCGGCGCCGGTTTGAGGGCGCGAGCCAGCTGGGTTTGTGCTTGGGCCCGCACCTTCAAGACCGAGAGGTTGTGGGCCAGCAGCTCTTCCAGCACCAGCCTCTGCTGGGCCGGGTGCTGGCCGCTCTCGAGCAGGGCCAGCGCCACCGAGGGGGGTGGACGGTGCAGCAGCTTCAGGGCCGCGGCCAGATCGATCTGCTGGGGATAGAGGCCGGCAGGCAGCAGCTCCTCTACCCCGTAGAGGTCGAGCTGGGCCAGCGCCTGATCGGTGAGGCTGCGCAGGGTGAGCTGGCGCAGCCCTTCGGTGGTCGGGTAGACGGGGGTGAGCGCCTCTTCGGTCTGGCCGGCCTGCTCCTCGCCGAGCAGCTTGTACTCGGGGTGGGCCATCTCCAGCCCGTATTTGCCGGGGCGCACCTCGCCGAAGCAGCGCATCAGCCGGCCCGGGCTCAGGCTGTTCTTCTGGGCAGCGGTGAAGTTGAAGAAGCGCAGGGTGAGGGTGCCGGTGCCGTCGCTGATGCGGCAGACCAGCATGCGGCGACGCCCCATCACCAGCTGAGTGTCCTGGATCTCCCCCTCGACGGCGCCGTGCAGGCCGGGCGGCAGATCACCGATGGGCCACACCTGGGTGCGGTCCTCGTAGCGCAGGGGGAGGTGGAACAGCAGATCCTGCACCGTGGCCAGCCCCAGCCGCTCGAGCTTTTCCTGCATCTTGCTGCCGACGCCCTTGAGGCTGTCGAGGGAGATTTTATCCAATTTCATCAATTAGATGCCCGAAAACACTGTAAATATGTCCAGATGATAGGGTTTATTGCTGTCTCGACGCAAGCCGCGTCGTGCGGTTGGGGCTCGGCTGGTGGGGGTTGGGCCCCCAATGACAAGGGCCTGCCGATGTGCGGCAGGCCCTTGTGAGGATACCCGAGTGCGCGAGGCGCGCCGGTCAGATGATGCGCTTGAGCAGGATGTGGGCCTTGACCCTGTGGATCCGGGCCAGCAGCTTGCGCACCTGATCCGGGTAGTCCTGGATCTGCTCGATCTGATCGAAGTGACTGATGCGCTTGGTGTTGGCCAGGATGTTCTCGCGCTCGGCATTGAACTGGGGCCGCAGCAGGTGACGGCGATCGTAGACCAGCAGGCCGTTCTCCAGATCCAGCGCCCAGGCGCGGGGATTGAGGTTGTTGCCGGTGAGCAGGGCCCACTCGTCATCCACGAAAATCCCCTTGAGGTGGTAGGAGTTGCGCTCGCAGCACCAGAGCATCAGGTTGAGACGGCCGGCATCGATGTGATGCTGGTTGCGCTCGGCGAACTTGCGCAGGTTGGTCTCGTACAGATAGGGCAGACCGCCGATGGTGGAGAATTTCTCCTCCGGCGGAATGAAGAAGTCGTTGGCGGTCTTGTCGCCCACCACGATCGTCACCTTGCAGCCGCGCTTGAGCAGGGCCTCGATATCCTTGTTCAACTCCTTGGGCGGGTTGAAGTAAGGGGTGCAGATGAAGATCTCCCGCTCGGTGGCCCGCACCAGGGTACGGATCATCTTGTTGAGCTGGTTGCCGCGCTTGCCCAGGCCACTCATCGGGGTGATGGCCACCTCCTGGCTGTTGACCGGCATGGTGTCGAAGCGGTACTGGCCGAGGCGCAGGTTGTGCTTGAAGCGGCGGATCGGCCCCTTCAGCTGCTTGGCGCTGGGGATGTCGGTGCGATCCAGTCGCTGCACCGCCTCGCTGCGCAGGAACAGGTCATCCACGTAGTTGACCATGCTGCGGGTCAGCTCCGGGCTTGTGATCTGGTGATAGCGGTCGAAACGGTAGCGATCCTGCTGGTGCAGGTAGATGTCGTTGAGGCTGGCACCGGAGTAGAGCAGGGTGTCATCGAAGATGAAGCCCTTGAGGTGCAGCACCCCGAGCAGCTCACGCCCCTTCACCGGCACGCCGTAGATGGCGATCTGGTGCTCATGGCGAGCGGCCATCTCCTGATACATCAGGTGGTTGCCGCCTTGCTTGCCCTTGCCGATCAGGCCGCGCTGGGCACGGTGGAAGTCGACGAACACCTTGACGTCGAGGGCCGGGTTGCGCTGCTTGGCGGCGTAGAGGGCGGAGAGGATCTCCCGTCCCGCCTCGTCATCCTGCAGATAGAGCGCCACCAGATAGATGCGCTGACGCGCACTGGCGATGAGCGAAAGGATCCGGCTCTTGAAGTCCTTGGCGCTGTTGAGCACTTCAAACTGGTCTGCGGCGACGGCGATCTGGGGCAGGCGCGCCAGCAGCTGTCGATAATGTGCCGATGAATGCATAGAGAAACCTGAAATCACTGCGTTAAGCGTTCCACTCGGAGCGATGGATAGGCGATTCTAGCAATCTCGCCCTGTTAGCCAAAGAAAGAATCGTCATAAAGATGAAAAAGGCCTCACATTGGAGGCCTTTTTCCGCACGGTTGCGATCAGAGGAAGCTGTAGATGATCATCGCCATCACGCCGCCGGTGGTGCCGATGATGGTCTCCATCACTGTCCAGGTCTGCAGGGTCTGCTTCTCGGTGAGACCGAGGTAGCGGTTGGCCAGCCAGAAGCCGGAGTCATTGACGTGGGAGAGCACGATGGCCCCGCCGCCGATGGCGATGGTGACCGCCGCCAGCTGGGCGCCGTTCAGGCCGAGCGGCTCCAGCATCGGCAGCACCAGGCCGCAGGCGGTCAGCATGGCGACGGTGGCGGAACCCTGAATGACCCGCACCGCGGCCGCCAGAATGAAGGCCAGCGCGACGATGGGCAGGCCGGAGTCCGCCAGCATGTTGCCAAGGGCGGCACCCACGCCGGAATCCACCAGGATCTGCTTGAACACGCCACCGGCACCGGTCACCAGGATGATGACGCCGGCCGGCTGGATGGCGCTGTTGCAGACGTTCATCACTTCGTCACGGGACATGCCGCGACGGATCCCCAGCAGGTAGAAGGCGGCCAGGCAGGCGACCATGATGGCGGTGAAGGGGTGGCCGATGAACTCCAGCCAGCCGTGCAGGGGCGTGCCGGCCTCGACGAAGCGGCCGACGATGGTCTTGAGACCGATCAGCAGCAGCGGCAGACCGATGAGGCCCATGGCCAGCCCGAAAGAGGGCAGGTTCTGGCCGTCGTCGTGGGCGCTGCTCTGGGCGTCGGCCGGCAGTGGCACGTCCACCACCTTGCTGATCAGCTCGCCAAACAGCGGGCCGGCCAGGATCAGGGCCGGAACGGCGGCGATCAGGCCGAACAGGATCATGTAGCCGAAGTCGGCGCCCAGTTGGGACGCCACCAGGATGGGGCCCGGCGCCGGGATCAGGAAGGCCTGGCAGGTGGCGATGCCCGCCAGCAGGGCGATGCCGATCTTCACCACGCTGCCGCCACCGCGGCGGACGATGGCGAAGGCAACGCCGATCAGCAGTACCACGGCCACGTCGAAGAACAGCGGCAGTGCGCAGACGAAGCCGGTCAGCGCAATGGCCCAGTTGGCGCGCTTGACGCCGAACTTGCCGAGCAGGGTGTGGGCCACCCGGTCGAGGGCGCCGGTGACTTCCATCACCTTGCCGAACATGGCGCCCAGTGCCACCACCACGGCGACGAAGCCGAGGGTGCCGCCCATCCCTTTCTGGATGGTGGCGGCGATGTCGGCCGGGTTCATGCCGGCGGCAAGACCGGCCACCATGGAGACCAGGATGAGGGAGACGACCGCGTGCAGGCGGGCCTTCATCACCAGAAAGAGCAGCAGCACGATGGAGCCGGCGGCCGTCATGATCAGGGAGAGGTCAGACATTGTTGTGCATTCCTTGTTCCAAGTTCAGTGTCGACACCCTGCCGATCCGTCGGCAGACCATATCTTTATGATTTATTTAGATTTATGGCCAGGGCTCAAACTCGATTGCCCAGGTGACTATGAGTGCGCTCAGTCTGTGGCAGACTTCACAATTCTTGTTGTTACCGGTAACATGTTACCGGTAACGTGCTAAGTTAGAACCCATCGGCAGCACGTTTTTTGAAAAATGAGATAGAGGTCAAACAATGGCGGGTAAGAGCATTATCGTGATGGGTGTATGTGGTAGCGGCAAGTCCAGCGTGGGCCTCAAGGTGGCCAGCGTGCTGGGCGCCAAGTTCATCGACGGTGATGATCTGCACCCCAGGGCCAATATCCAGAAGATGGCCGGCGGCAACCCGCTCAACGACGAGGATCGTGCCCCCTGGCTGGAGCGGATCCGCGACGCGGCCTACAGCCTGGAGCAGAAGAACGAGGTGGGCGTCATCGTCTGCTCGGCCCTCAAGAAGCAGTATCGCGACCAGATCCGTGAAGGCAACGAGTCGGTTAGCTTCCTCTTCCTTGACGGCAGCCAGCCGCTGATCCTCGAGCGGATGCGGGCCCGCAAGGGCCACTTCATGCGCGAAAGCATGGTACAAAGTCAGTTCGATACCCTGGAGCGCCCGGACGGCGAAGCCGGTGTATTCCACATCGATATCGACGGCACCTTCGAACAGGTGGTTGATCGCGCCGTCACAGCATTGGAGCAAGCCCAATGATCCATCAGGTCATTTCCAGCGTCACCGCCCGCATTCGCGAGCGCAGTGCCGCCCGTCGCCAGGCCTTCCTGGCCCGCATCCAGCGTCAGGCCGATCAGGGCAAGACCCGCGCCGCGCTGGCCTGTGGCAACCTGGCCCACGCCGTGGCCGCCTCCAGCTGTAACGAGAAGGGGCGCATCCTCGACATGACCCGCGCCAACGTCGGCATCGTCACCGCCTACAACGACATGCTGAGCGCCCATCAGCCCTATCAGGGCTATCCGGACATCATCAAGGCCGCGCTGGCCGAGCTGGGCCACAGCGCCCAGGTGGCCGGCGGCGTGCCCGCCATGTGCGATGGCGTGACCCAGGGGCAGCCGGGGATGGATATGTCCCTGTTCTCCCGCGATCTGATCGCCCAGGCGACTGCGCTGTCGCTCTCCCACAACACCTTTGACGCCACCCTGCTGCTCGGCATTTGCGACAAGATAGCGCCGGGCCAGATCATGGGGGCGCTCTCCCACGCCCACCTGCCCACTGCCTTCGTGCCGGCCGGTCCGATGGCGAGCGGCATCAGCAACGACGAGAAGGTGAAGGTGCGCCAGCAGTACGCCGCCGGCGAAGTGGGCCGTGACGCCCTGCTGCAGATGGAGTGTGGCGCCTACCACGCGGCGGGCACCTGCACCTTCTACGGCACCGCCAACACCAATCAGCTGGTGTTCGAGGCCATGGGCCTGATGCTGCCGGGCTCCGCCTTCGTTCACCCGCACAGCGAGCTGCGCCGCGCCCTCACCGAGGAGGCGGCCCGCCGCATCAGCGCCATGATCCCGGGCTCCCCGGCCTATCGCCCCCTGAGTGCGGTGATCGACGAGCGCTCGCTGGTCAACGGGCTGGTGGCCCTGCTCGCCTCCGGCGGCAGCACCAACCACAGCATCCACATGGTGGCGCTGGCCCGCGCCGCCGGTCTGCACCTGACCTGGGACGACATCAGCGATCTCTCCGACGTGGTGCCGCTGTTGGTGCGCATGTACCCGAACGGCCCGGCCGACGTCAACGCCTTCGAACAGGCGGGCGGCGTGCCCGGCCTGATGCGCCGGCTGGCGCAAGAAGGGCTGATCCACCTGGACGCCACCCCGGTGTTTGGCGAGATGCAGGATTACCTCAGCCGTCCAGCACTGGTGGATGGCCGGCTGGTGTGGCAGCCGGTGGGCGAGAGCGGCGATGCGAGCGTGCTGTCGCCTTCCGGCAGCGTATTTCAGGCTACCGGCGGCACCAAGCTGCTGGCGGGCAATCTGGGCCGCGCCGTGGTCAAGGTCTCCGCCGTGGCCCCCGAGTATCGCGTCATCGAGGCGCCGGCGCGGGTCTTCTCCTCCCAGCATGCGGTGGAGGCGGCCTACAAGGCGGGCGATCTCAATCAGGATGCTGTCATCGTGGTGCGCCACAATGGCCCGGCCGCCAACGGCATGCCGGAGCTGCACAAGCTGATGCCGGTGCTCGGCAACCTGCAAAAAGCCGGTTACAAGGTGGCGCTGGTCACCGACGGCCGTCTCTCCGGCGCCTCCGGCAAGATCCCGGCCGCCATCCACGTCACCCCGGAAGCGCTGCACGGCGGGGCCATCGGCCTGCTTGCCGATGGCGACCTGCTGCGGGTGGATGCGGTAACCGGCAGTCTCGACTGCCTGACCGATTTGAGTGGCCGTACCCAGGCCGAGATCGACCTCACTCTGGAACAAGAGGGGTGGGGCCGTGAACTGTTCAGCGTGATGCGTCGCGCGGTATCGAGCGCCGAGTGTGGCGCCACCATCTTTGACTAAGGAAGAGCTATGCAGAACTGGAAAGTGACCCCGGCCGAGGTGTTTGCCGCCTCCCCGCTGGTACCCGTGATGGTCATCAATGAGCTGGAGCAGGCCCTGCCGATGGCCAAGGCGCTGCTGGACGGCGGCATCTCGGTGTTCGAGATCACCCTGCGCACTCCGGTCGCGCTGGAGGCCATCGCCCTCATCGCCAAGGCGATGCCGGACGCCATGGTCGGTGCCGGTACCGTGCTCAACTGCGCGCAGTTTGACGCTGCCGTGGCCGCCGGTGCCCGCTTCGTCATCTCCCCGGGGATGACCCCGGCCCTGCTGGCCCACGCGGCCAACAGCACGGCGCCGCTGATCCCGGGCGTGGCCACCCCGTCCGAGGTGATGCAGGCGCTGGAAGCCGGTTACGACCACCTCAAATTCTTCCCGGCCGAAGCGAACGGCGGCACCAAGGCGCTCTCCGCCATCGCCGCGCCGCTGCCCCAGGTGAAGTTCTGTCCCACCGGCGGTATCGGCCCGAAAAACGTGGCCGACTATCTGGCGCTCAAGTGTGTGGCCACCGTCGGCGGCTCCTGGATGCTGCCGGCCGAGGCCGTCAAGAACGGTAACTGGGAAGAGGTGACCCGCCTCTCCCGCGAAGCCGTCGCCCTGGTCGCATCCTGATTTGACGCCGGCGTGAGCCGGACCTTCCGTTTGCCAAGCAAGCAGGCCACCCTCGGGTGGCCTGCTCTGTTCTGGTTGAATGGCGAGGATCTGGGCCTCAGCCCAGACTGTCCCCCTCGTACAGGGAGAAGCCCATGTCGAGCCGGGTGTCGGCCAGCTGCTGGCCGTTGAGGCGGGCCAGCAGCATGGTGGCGGCCGCACGGCCGATCTCCTTGCGGGGCGTGACGATACTGGCCAGCTTGGGGGTCATGGCGTGGCCGATGTCGAGGGCGTTGCTGCCGGCGATGGCGATCTGCTGGGGCACGGGTATCCACTTGGCCTGACACTGCAGCAGGGCGCCCACCGCCAGGTCATCGTTGGTGCAGAACAGGCCGTCCAGATCGGGATAGCGCACCAGTGCCTGCTCCAGCAGCTGGCCGCCGAGGGTGAAGCTGGAGGATTGCTCGGTCAGCAGGTGCTGGCCGCTCAGGCCGAAATCCTGCATCGCCTGGTAGTAGCCTTCCATCCGCAGCTGGGTGCGCACGTCGAGCCGCGCGCCGAGATAGACCAGCTTGCGTCGGCCCCGGCGCAGCATCTCTGTTACCATGGCCCGGGCGGCCGCCCGGTGATCCATGCCGACCACCATGTCGATGGGATTCTGCGGCAGATCCATGGTCTCCACCACCGGGATGCCGGCGGTGGCGATCATCTTGCGGGTGCGCTCGGTGTGCTGGCTGTCGGAGAGGATCAGCCCATCCACGTGATAGGAGAGCAGGGAGGCGACCTGCTCCTCTTCCCGCTCCGGGCTGTAGCCGTAGTGGGCCAGCAGGGTCTGGTAGCCGGCGGGCCGGGTCACCGACTCGATGCCGTGCACCACGGCGGAGAAGACCTGGTTGGAGAGGGAGGGGATCAGGATGCCGATCGCCTTGCTGGTGGCGTTGGAGAGAATGTCCGGCGCCCGGTTGGGAATGTAGCCGAGCTCCTCCACCGCGGCGGCGATCCGCTCGCGGGTGCCCTCGGCCACGGCCTGTGGGTCGCGCAGGTAGCGGCTGACGGTCATCTTGGTGACCCCGGTCAGGTCGGCTATGTCCTGCAGGGTGGGGCGGCGCTTGCGGGTGTCGTTCATCTCGGGATCCGGCAGAAATGTTACACGTAACATTACCGTTTTTGTTTAACAAAGTCAGCATATGACGCCATCAACAGGGGGAGTCGCGGGATGATCAAGGACAAGTGCTTCGAGGGTGTGCGCTTCGAGCAGCAAGACCTGGAGGGGGAGCAGTTCCAGGGTTGCCGTTTCATCGGCTGCAACTTCTCCTGGCTCGATCTGGCCGAATGCCGCTTCGTCGACTGCAGCTTCTATGACCGGGAGAGCGAGCAGAGCTGCTTGCTGCAGGGCTGCGATCTGCGCGAGGCGAGCTTCCTGCGCTGCGATCTCACCATGGCCGACTGCAGCCAAAGCCAATGTCTGGGGCTGGAGCTGCGCGACTGTCAGGCGCTGGGGATCAACTTCTCCCGCGCCAGCTTTGCCAACCAGATCACCGTCAAGAGCTACTTCTGCGAGGCCCATCTGACCGGCAACAACTTCAGTTACGCCAATTTCGAAGGGTGCCTGCTGGAGCAATGTGAATTGAGCGGCAATCGCTGGCAGGGGGCCAACCTGTTCGGTGCCTCGCTGGCGGGTTCCGATCTCAGTGGTTCCGAGTTTGGCCAAATAGACTGGGCCAGCGTCAACCTGCAGGGTTGTGACCTGCGCCAGTGCGATCTGCCCGGGCTGGATCTGCGGCGGGTCAATCTGGACGGGGTGCAGATCAACGAAGATCAGCAGCAGGCCTTGCTGGAGCAGATCGGGCTGATCGTCTTCCCCTGAGCCGGCAGGAAAAGAGGTAAGTTTTCGTCATCCGCCGTCATGCCCGCTGCAGGCGGCGATCAAAAAAGCCTGCATGATGCAGGCTTTTCTGGATGGCAGGTTGGCGGCCGGGTGGCGGTGATCAGCGCTTGGCCAGCCACTTGGTGGGGTTGATCGCCTCGCCCTGATAGCGGATCTCGAAGTAGAGGCCGGGTCTGTCCTGGCCACCGCTGTCGCCGACCAGCGCCACCGGTTCACCCTGTTCCACGTTCTGGCCCACCTGGCGCAGCAGCGACTGGTTGTGACCGTAGAGGCTCATGTAGCCGCGGCCGTGATCGATCACCAGCAGCATGCCGAAGCCGTCGAGCCAGTCGGCATAGACCACCTGGCCTGGTGCCACCGCCTTGACCTGGGTGCCTTCACTGGCGCCGATCAGGGTGCCTTTCCACTTCAGTTCGGCGGTGCGCGGCGAGCCGTAGGCGATGAGGATGGGGCCCTGCACTGGCCAGCGCAGGCTGCCGTTGGTCTTGAGCCCGCTGTAATAGCCGGCGCTGCTGATCCCAGAGCCTCGCTCGGGTTTGCTGCTGGCCACTTCCTCGGCCGGCTGCTGTTGCTGGGCTGCCTTGTTCTGTTGGGCAGCGAGCCGCTGTTGTTCGGCACGGCGCTGCTCTGCCAGCTTGCGCTGCCGCTCCTGCTCCGCCTTCAGCTTGGCGAGGCGTTCCCGCTCGGCCCGTTCGCGGCGCTCCTGCTCTTCCCGCTGGCGGCGCAGCTCTTCCAAGCGGGCCTTCAGGGTTTTTTCCGCCTTGACCAGCTTGCTCAGTTTCTGTTCGTCATCCTGTACCGATTGCTGCAGCTGGTTGCGCACCTTGGCGCGGCTCTGCTGGCTGGCCAGCAGGCTCTGGTGATGTTGCTGCTGTTCGCTCAGCAGGCTTTGCAGCCGGCTTTCGGTCTCTTTAGTGGCCTGCTGGTTTTTGGCCAGCTTGGTGCGGGTGGCACGCAGCGCCTCGATGGCTTCGATGCGGGCCTTGTTGAGGTAGTCGTAGTAATCGAGGGAGCGGCTCAGTTTGGCCGGATCCTGCTGATTGAGCAGCAGTTTGAGGTAATCCTGGTTGCCGGCGGTGAAGGCGCTCTCAGCCTGCTTGGCCAGCAACTGCTTCTGATGGCTGGCCTGCTGTTCCAGATCCAGCTTGTCCTGCTGCAGCCCTACCAGTTTCTGCTGGTTCTCTCTGAGCTGCTGCTTGGTCTGTTCGAGCTTGGCGGCGGCGGCCGAGATGGCCTGCTCATCAGCCTTGAGCTGGGTGTTGAGCTTGGCAAGCTCCTGCTTGCTGAGCTTGATGGTCTGCTGCTGTTCCTTGATCTGGGACTGCATGGCACCGAGCTGCTGGTTGGCAGCCCAAGCCGTGGCCGGCCCGAACGACAGACAAAAAAACAGCGCGCCGGCCAACAGGCCGACGCGACTGGTTTTGGTTGAAATCACTTCGCATCCCCGCATGGGGAAGGATTATTTCAGAATCATCAGGGGCTTGCCAGTCATTTCCGGCGGTACCGGCAGACCCATCAGGGTCAGCATGGTGGGGGCCAGATCGGACAATTTGCCGCCTTCAGCCACCTCGGCCTTGCGACCGAAATAGATGAGCGGAACCGGCAGGTTGGTGTGGGCGGTGTGCGCCTGACCAGTCTCTTCGTCCATCATCTTCTCGGCGTTGCCGTGGTCAGCGGTGATCAGGCACTCGCCACCCACTTCGGCCAGGGCGTCGGTGACGCGACCGATGCAGTGGTCAACCGCTTCACAGGCCTTGACCGCGGCGTCGAACACGCCGGTGTGGCCGACCATGTCGCCGTTCGGGTAGTTGCAGATGATGACGTCGTACTTGCCGCTCTTGATGGCGCCGACCAGCTTGTCGGTCAGCTCTTCGGAGCTCATCTCCGGCTGCAGGTCATAGGTGGCCACTTTCGGGCTGGCGACGATTTCGCGATCTTCGCCAGTGAAGCAGGCCTCTTCGCCGCCGTTGAAGAAGAAGGTGACGTGGGCGTACTTCTCGGTTTCGGAGATGCGCAGCTGGGTCTTGCCCTGCTTGGCCAGCCATTCACCCAGGGTGTTGACCAGCGCGGTCGGCGGGTAGGCACAGGCGGTTTTGATGTCGGCCGCGTACTCGGTCAGCATCACGAAGTTCAGCGCCGGGGTGGCGGTGCGGGCGAAGCCGGTGAAGTCGCTGTCGACGAAGGCGCGGGTGATCTCGCGGGCACGGTCGGCACGGAAGTTCATGAAGATCAGCGCATCGCCATCCTGCATGGGAGCGGCAGCACCGATGCGGGTGGCTTTGACGAATTCGTCGTTCTCGTCGCGAGCGTAGGCGGCGGCCAGGGCTTCGCTGGCGCTGTCGGCGGTGAACTCGCCCTTGCCCTGGGTCATCAGGTCATAGGCTTGCTGCACGCGATCCCAGCGGTTGTCGCGGTCCATGGCGTAGTAACGGCCGATCATGGAGGCGAAGCGACCCTTGCCCAGACGGGCAAACAGGGCATCGAACTGCTCGATGGAGGACTGGGCGGAGCGCGGCGGCACGTCACGGCCATCCAGGAAGGCGTGGAAGTAGATCTGCTCGGCGCCACGCTTGGCGGCCATTTCGATCATGCCCATGATGTGCTCTTCGTGGCTGTGCACGCCACCCGGGGACATCAGGCCCATGATGTGTACGGCCTTGCCCTTGGTCACGGCAGCATCGACCGCCTTGGCCAGCTCGACGTTCTGGAAGAAGTCGCCGTCCTGGATGTCTTTGGAGATGCGGGTCAGTTCCTGGTAGACGATGCGACCGGCGCCGATGTTGACGTGGCCCACTTCGGAGTTCCCCATCTGACCATCCGGCAGACCCACGTCCAGGCCGGAGCCGGAGATCAGGGTGCTGGTGTAGTCACGGGTGAGACGGTCGAGGTTGGGAGTCTTGGCGGCAGCGACGGCGTTGTGCTCTTGCTTGGTGCTGTAGCCCCAACCGTCCATGATGACCAGAACCAAAGGTTTCTTAGCTGTTGACATAAGGCTATGTCCTCTCGGATAGGAATGAATTGCGGGAAGTGAAACTAGCGTAATATTACTACATCTGCCGAAATAGTCACCTGATAGCCAAGCCCCGTCCGGCGGGGGCCGCACGCTGTTGCCGAGCTGTTTCTTCTTTGTCGCCGGCTTGTCGCACCACTCGACGAATCCTCCCCCTAGCGGGCCGAATGCCACTTTTTATGCCGTCACTTTCCCCCGTCCCCGTCTGGTGGGAGCCCGCTCCCGCTTTGCCGCCAAGATGGCTGATCTTGGCTGGGTCCCCATGTATACTCGGGCACTTGTCTTGGTCCCTGGATAGTAGAAGATGCAAGAGTATTTGGATTTTGCGGCCCGCAACCCGCTGCTGACCGCAGCCTGGTTCGGCCTGGCAGGCACCCTGGTTTACACCACGGTGCGTGCTCGTTTTTCTCCGGTGAAGTCGGTGAACAACCACACCGCAACCCTGCTGATCAACCGTGAAAACGCCACCGTGGTGGATATTCGCAGTCAGGAAGAGTTTGCCAAGGGCCATCTGGCCGGTGCCCAGCACCTGCCGCTCAGCCAGATCCAGAGCAATAATCTGGGCCCGGTTGAAAAGCATAAAGATGCCCCCATCATAGTGGTGTGCGAGTCGGGGATGACTGCTGGTGGCGCGGGTCGCCAATTGAGCAAAGCCGGCTTCAAGCAGGTGTATGTGCTCAGCGGTGGCATGGCCCAGTGGCGTGCAGAGAATCTGCCGGTGACCAAAAAACGCTGATTTAAGGGCCTGCGCCCACCTATTTTCATAAAAAGGAATCAAACAAAATGGCTGAAGAGATCAACAACCAGGAAGTACAACCGGAATTCCACATCCAGCGCGTCTACACCAAGGATGTCTCCTTCGAAGCGCCGAATACCCCGCACATCTTCCAGAAAGAGTGGCAGCCGGACGTCAAGCTGGACATGGACACCAAGACCAACATCCTGGCCGACAGCGTCTATGAAGTGGTGCTGACCCTGACCGTGACCTGCAAGCTGGAAACCGAAACTGCCTTCCTGTGTGAAGTTCAGCAAGCCGGTATCTTCACCATCGGCAACCTGCCGGAGCCGCAACTGGCTCACTGCCTGGCTGCCTTCTGCCCGAACATCCTGTTCCCGTATGCCCGCGAAGCGGTGTCCAGCCTGGTGAGCAAGGGTTCCTTCCCGCAGCTGAACCTGGCACCGGTCAACTTCGATGCCCTGTTTGCCCAGCACATGGCGCAGGCACAGGCCCAGCAGGCGACTGCGGAAGCCTGATAATGGCCGACCAGATCGCTATCTCGGTCTTGGGGGCGGGGTCTTATGGCTCCGCCCTTGCCATTTCTCTGGCGCGCAACGGTCATCCGACCCTGCTGTGGGGTCACGACCCTGCCCATGTCGCCGAGCTGGAACAAGACCGCTGCAACAAGGCTTTTCTGCCGGATGTCCCTTTTCCTGCCGATCTGCAGCTGACCGCCGATCTGCAACAGGCGGTACAAGCCGCCCCCGTGCTGCTGGTGGTGGTGCCGAGCCATGTGTTCGGCCAGGTGCTGGCCCAGGTCAAACCCTTCCTGCGCCCGGATACCCGTATCGCCTGGGCCACCAAGGGGCTGGAGCCGGACAGCGGCCGTCTGCTGCAAGACGTGGCGCGCGAGGTGCTGGGTGACGAGATGCCGCTGGCGGTGATCTCCGGCCCTACCTTCGCCAAGGAGCTGGCCGCCGGTCTGCCGACCGCCATCTCGGTGGCGTCGACCCACGACGACTTCGCCGACGATCTCTCCCTGCTGCTGCACTGTGGCCGTTCGTTCCGGGTCTATACCAATCCGGACTTCATCGGTCTGCAACTGGGCGGGGCGGTCAAGAACGTCATCGCCATCGGTGCCGGTCTCTCCGACGGGCTGGGTTTTGGCGCCAACGCCAGGACCGCGCTCATCACCCGGGGTCTGGTGGAGATGCAGCGCCTGGGCGCCGCGCTCGGGGCCGACGCCAAGACCTTCATGGGGATGGCGGGGCTCGGGGATCTGGTGCTGACCTGTACCGACAACCAGTCGCGCAACCGTCGCTTCGGGCTGGCCCTCGGGGCCGGCAAGGATGTGAGCACCGCCATGACCGAGATCGGCCAGGTGGTGGAAGGCTATCGCAACACCAAGGAGGTGCATCTGTTGGCGGCCCGCTGTGGCGTCGAGATGCCCATCTGCGAGCAGATCTTCAAGGTGCTGTACGAAGGCAAGAATCCGAAAGAGGCGGCCATCGCTTTGCTGTCGCGAGACAAGAAGGACGAGTGATCCGCCCGCTGCAGAATGCAAAAGGCCCCGCCAGCTGGCGGGGCCTTTTCTTTGCCGCATGTCTTTGCGACAAGGGCAGCAAATCAGTAGTAGGAGTGATCGCCGCGCTGGTGTTCGGTGGCATCCTTGACGCCGTTGAGCTCGCCCGGGAATTTCTCCAGCAGCTGCTTCTCGATCCCCTCTTTCAGGGTGTAGTCGACCATGGAGCAACCGTTGCAACCGCCGCCGAACTGCAGGATGGCCAGCTTGTCCTCGGTCAGCTCGACCAGGGTGACCTTGCCGCCGTGACCGGCCAGCATGGGGTTCACCTCGGACATCAACACGTACTCGATACGGTCGATCAGCGGAGCATCGTCGGCCACCTTGCGCATCTTGGCGTTCGGGGCTTTCAGGGTGAGCTGGGAGCCCATCTGATCGGTGACGAAATCGATGGTGGCATCCACCAGGAAGGGAGCGCTCAGGGGATCGACCATGCAGTCGAAGCCGCTGAAGGGCAGGTGTTGATCTTCCGGATCGACCGCGTCGGGTGGGCAATATGATACGCCGCACTCGGCATTCTGGGTTCCCGGATTGACCACAAACACCCGGATATTGGTGCCATCAGGCTGTTTTTCCAGCAGTTTACGGAAATGGGCCTGGGCGGTGTCGGAAATGCTGATCATCACTATCCTCATAAACCTGAGTGTACGACTAGGGTATTCATGATAACTCTCTTGGCAAGGCTTGGGTAGCATGCCGATGGTTACTTGAGATGCTTGAGGGTGCGACAGACGGCCCACACTTCCACCTTTGTGACTCCGCTCTCATGGAGCAAGCGGGTGAGATGGCCGGCGGTCGCGCCCGTGGTGACCACATCATCGAGCAGCGCCACGTGCTGGTAGGCGTGGGGCCTGATCTGGAAGGCGCCGCGCAGATTGCGTCGCCGCTGGCCGGCACTGAGCCTGGTTTGCTGCGGGGTTGCCCTGACCCGGCGCAGCAGGGTGTTGTTGCAAGGAATGCCGGTCAGCTCGCTGAGAGCGAGGGCTATCTCTTCCGCCTGATTGAAGCCGCGCCACCATTGGCGCCACCAGTGCAGCGGCACTGGAATGATGGCCTCTGGCGGCTCGCTGAGATCCAGATGATCGGCCAGCAGCCGGGCGAGCAGCGGGGCCAGCAGGATCTGGCCGGAATACTTCAGCCGGGGGATCAACATGGGGTAGGGGGGGCGATAGTCACCGATGACCTGCAGCCGCTCCCATGGCGGCGGCCTGCGCTAGCAACGACCGCAGATCGGCAGGCGCTCTTCATGCAATGCCGGCAAAGGAGCTGCACACAAGCGGCAGGTGTGGTCAGCCTGCTGTAGTGCCTGCCGGCACCAGCTGCACAGCAAGGGGGCAACATCGCAAGGCTGCTGGCAGAGCAGGCAGTTGCCCTGCCAATCGGCGTGGCGGCCGAGGATCGGACTTGCTTTGGCGAGCAACCGCTTTAACATGCTGACCCCAACAGAGTGAACAGGATCTGAGTCTAGATGAGCGTGTCGGTTGAGCGGTTTGGTCAGGGGCCCGATCTGGTGCTGTTGCACGGATGGGGAATGAATGGCGCGGTCTGGCATGGCATTGTGCCGGCCCTGGCGTCTCGCTATCGCGTCCATCTGGTGGATCTGCCCGGCTTTGGCAACAGTCCGCTGGCAGGTGAGGTGGAGTACAGTCTGCCCTGGCTGGCTGAAGAGGTGGCAGCCATCCTGCCGGAGCAGTGCCATTTGCTGGGGTGGTCCCTCGGTGGCCTGGTGGCATGCCAGTTGGCCTTGAGCCATCCCGAGCGACTGCACTCCCTTATCACGGTGGCCAGCTCCCCCTGTTTTATGGCCCGTGACGAATGGCCAGGGATCGCCCCCAAGGTACTTGCCGGTTTCAACCAGATGCTGGCAGGGGACTTCAAGCAGACCATAGAACGCTTCCTGGCGATCCAGGCCATGGGCAGCGAACACGCCAGGGACGACATCCGCCAGTTGCGCCACTGGCTGGCGGAGCGGCCCGTTCCACAGCTGGCCGCGCTGGAGGCCGGACTCGGTTTGCTGGCCGAGGTCGATCTGCGCGATGAGCTGACACCATTGAGCCTGCCTTGGCTGCGAGTCTACGGTCGGCTGGATTCGCTGGTGCCCAAGGCGTCCATCCCTCTGCTGGACGAGCGTTACCCAAGCAGCCGCAGTGTGGTGCTGGAAAAGGCCTCACATGCACCCTTTATTTCCCATCCACAACAGTTCATTGAAATCATTGAACATTTTGTAGGTTGAAAAATAGCCAATTTGCTTCATTAATCCTCTGGCGTGGCGGATAATTAATCCAGTGTCAGAGGAGAGTTGTCATGCGTATAGATTCAGCATTGAACAGCGGTGTGCAAGGCTTTCAGCGTGCGGAGCAGATCGCCGACAAGGCGTCCAGCCAGATCGCCAGGCTCAACACCCCGAGCGGTGACAAGGTGCAGTTGCCCGAAGAACTGGTGAACCTCAAGAGTGCCGAGGTACAGGCCGGCGCCTCTGCCAAGGTGATCCAGACCGCCAGCGACATGATGGGAACCCTGATAGACATCCGGGTGTGATATGAACATCAATGTCAGTCTGCCGACCATCATTCCCAACCAGCTGCAACCGCAGACGGAATCGGCACGCACTGACAATCGTCGCGCGGCACTCATCCCCCAGAGCCGTCAGAGCGAGGCTTTCAACGCCGAGTCCGAAGTCGGCTCCCAGAAAGAGAAGTCCAGAGCCAGCCAGGCCAATCCCAATCAGACTTCCCAGCAGGCGCGAGACGGTTCTCAGACCGGCAACCCGCAGGCGGCGATCGACAACCGCTTCGTCGAGGCCACCGGTGAGGACGGCCAGCGCAACAAACAGCAGGATCCCAAGCAGCAGGAGCAACAGCAGAAGCAGGAGCTGCAGGTCAAGGAGCTGGCCGACAGGGATCAGGAAGTGCGTACTCACGAGCAGGCGCACCAGAGCACTGGTGGTCAGTATGCCGGCAGCCCTACCTATGAATTTGCCATGGGGCCGGATGGCAAGCGTTACGCGACCGGCGGTGGCGTCTCCATCGACATCGGGACTATCCCCGGCGATCCCAGAGCCACCATCGCCAAGATGCAACAGGTGAGGGCCGCCGCACTGGCGCCTGCCGAACCCTCCTCTCAGGATCTGAGCGTAGCCAGAAGTGCTGCGGCCAAGGAGGCGCAGGCCCGCAAGGCGCTGCTTTCATCCGACCCTGATACCGCCTTGGCTGCCGATGGCAGCGCCAAGACGGGCGTGCTGAACGGCTACATGGAGCAGCGCAACCAGGTCATCGCCCAGCGTTATCAGCAGGCAGTCAAGCCTGCGGCCCAGCAGAACCTGAGCCTGAGTGTCTGAGTTTTCCACCGTATTACCGCCCGGTTTTTTCCCTCGCGAGCAGCCATTTACAACTAATCTGAGGGGTAATCCCATCCACGATCACAGGAGTCGTCATGCACTTTGATGAAGTCAAACCGGAAGATTTTGCCACCTTCTCCCGTGTTCCACCGCCGCACCTCCAGATGGAGCAGTTCTTGATGCAGCTCGGCGGGGGCGGCACCGAAGGCACCCATTTCAAGAAGAAGGTGATGCTGGCGGCAGGCTGGAGCCATACCGGCGTGGTCTCCTATGGCAAGTATCCGCAAGAGGCCTGCAAGGCATTCAACCGGTTGCGGGAAGTACTGGCAGCCCATCAAGAGGCTGACACCATTCTGGCTGCGCTGGCCCAATGAGGCCGAGCAACAGCGACAAAAAAGCCCCTCGCGGGGCTTTTTGCATTCTGGGGACTTATTTCTTCAGCTTCGACAGGGCGGCCGCGAAGGCGTTGCCCATGGCGCCATCGGCCGGGGGGCTCTGACGCGGTGCCTGCTTCGGCTTGGCGTTGCCGGTGTGGCGCGGCTCGGCCGGTTTGCGGGCAGGCTGGCCGGCTTTTTCATCCAGACGCATGGTCAGACTGATGCGTTTGCGCGGTACGTCGACTTCCAGCACCTTGACCCGGACGATGTCGCCGGCCTTGACCACCTCGCGGGGATCCTTGACGAAGCGATCGGTGAGAGAGGAGATGTGCACCAGCCCGTCCTGATGGACGCCGATGTCGACGAAGGCGCCGAAGTTGGTGACGTTGGTGACCACCCCCTCCAGCACCATCTCGGGTACCAGATCGCTGATTTTCTCCACCCCTTCCTTGAAGGTGGCAGTCTTGAACTCGGGACGGGGGTCGCGGCCAGGCTTGTCCAGCTCACCGATGATGTCGGTGACGGTAGGCACCCCGAACTGCTCGTCGGTGTAGTCGGCGGGCTTGAGAGTGCGCAGCAGGCTGCTGTTGCCGAGCAGGCTGTCCACGGTCTGCTCCAGCTTGGCGAGGATCCGCTCCACCACAGGGTAGGATTCCGGGTGCACCGCCGAGCCGTCCAGCGGGTTGCTGCCGCCCCGAATGCGCAGGAAGCCGGCGCACTGTTCGAATGCCTTGGGCCCGAGTCGGCTCACTTTCAGCAATTGCTGACGATGCTGGAAAGCGCCGTTCTCGTCGCGGTAGGCGACGATGTTCTGGGCCAGGGTCTGGGAGAGGCCGGAAACCCGGTTGAGCAGCGCGACCGAGGCGGTATTCACATCCACCCCGACCGCGTTCACGCAATCCTCGACCACCGCATCGAGCCGGCGGGCCAGCTGGCTCTGGCCGACGTCGTGCTGGTACTGGCCGACACCTATGCTCTTGGGCTCGATCTTGACCAGCTCGGCCAGCGGATCCTGCAGCCGGCGGGCGATGGAGACGGCGCCACGAATGGAGACGTCGAGATCAGGGAACTCCTGGGAGGCGAGCTCGGAGGCGGAGTAGACCGAGGCCCCCGCCTCGCTCACCACAATCTTCTGCGCCTTGGCGGCCGGGTAGCGCTCGAACAGATCGCTCACCAGGCGGTCGGTTTCCCGCGAGGCGGTGCCGTTGCCGATGCTGATGAGTTCGACCTTGTGCTTCTGGCACAGCTCGCTCAGGGTCTTGAGACTCTGGTCAACCTGGCGCTTGGGTTCGAACGGATAGATGGTCGCGTGATCGACCAGCTTGCCGGTGGCATCGACCACCGCCACCTTGACCCCGGTGCGGATGCCCGGATCCAGCCCCATGGTGCAGCGCATGCCGGCCGGCGCTGCCATCAGCAGATCCTTGAGGTTCATGGCGAATACCTTGATCGCCTCGTCTTCTGCTGACTCGCGGATGCGGCCGATCAGCTCGGTCTCCATCTGCAAGGAGAGTTTGATCTTCCAGGTCCAGCTCACTACCCCCTGCAGCCACTTGTCGGCCGGGCGGTGTTGCAGGTTGAGCCTGAGGTGATGGGCAATGATCCCTTCGCAGGGGCTGGCACCCTCATCGTCGCCGGCAACCAGCGCCAGGTTGAGGATCCCCTCGTTGCGGCCGCGCAACATGGCCAGCACCCGGTGGGAGGGGGCCTTGTGCAGCGGTTCGTCGTGCTCGAAGTAATCCTTGAACTTGGCCCCTTCCTGCTCCTTGCCGGCCACCACGCGCGCGCGCAGGGTGGCGTTGTGCCACAGGTAGTCGCGCAGCTTCTCCAGCAGGTCAGCCTGCTCGGCGAAGCGCTCCATCAGGATGTAGCGGGCACCGTCGAGGGCGGCCTTGCCGTCGGTGATCCCCTGCTCGGCATTGAGGAAGCGAACCGCCTCTTGCTCGGGATCCTTCATCGGGTCGCTCAGCAGCAGGTCGGCCAGTGGCTCCAGCCCCGCCTCGATGGCCATCTGCCCCTTGGTGCGGCGCTTGGGTTTGTAGGGGAGGTAGAGGTCTTCCAGCCGGGTCTTGCTGTCGGCGTCGTTCAGCTCGCGGGCCAGCTCGGGGGTCAGTTTGCCCTGCTCTTCGATGGAGCGCAGGATCACCTGGCGGCGATCCGCCAGTTCACGCAGGTAGCCGAGGCGGCTCTCCAGGGTACGCAGCTGGCTGTCATCCAGACCGCCGGTCACCTCTTTGCGGTAACGGGCGATGAAGGGGACGGTGGCGCCTTCGTCCAGCAGGCGAACGGCGGCCTGCACCTGCTCCGGGCGGGCATTCAGCTCACCGGCAATCTGATGTTCTATTACGTGGCTTTGCATCGAGGGTCTCTTGGTCGGGTCCTGGTCAACGGGCAGGCGCGAGGCGATGTCGCCGGGCAGGGGTCTGTCCTGGCGGTACTCAAGGTACCAGCCGGACCACTGCCGCGCGGGCCGGTTGGCGCCGCAAGGCGCCGGGTGTGAGCACTATATGGGGTCGGGCAGCGGGATGCCACCCCGGCAAAAACGACGCTTGTCATACCCGGTGGGCGGGCATGCTCGGTCTCTCCTAGCCTCGTCAGCCGATTTGGCCGTCAGGGCCGGCGCTGGCTTATTTGGGATAGCTGATCTCATTGATGTACCAGCAGGCGTCACCGACTGGCGTGCGCACTATGGCCTCGTCCCCCACCTCTTTCTTGAGCAGGGCGCGGGCCATGGGGGAGTCGATGGAGATGTAATCCTTGCGCTCGAAGATCTCGTCATAGCCGACGATGCGAAAGCGCTTGGTCTCTCCCTCCTCGTTTTCCACCTCGACCCAGGCACCGAAAAAGACCTTGCCCTCCTGGGCGGGGGAGTAGTCGACGATCCCCAGCTCCTCGAGGCACTTGCGCAGGTAACGGACCCGCCGGTCGATCTCTCGCAGCCGTTTCTTGTTGTATTGGTAGTCGGCATTCTCGCTGCGATCACCGAGGCTGGCCGCCCAGGCCACTTTGCGGGTGGTCTCGGGGCGCTCCTCGCGCCAGAGGAAATCGAGCTCCTGTTTGAGCTTGTTGTAGCCTTCACGGGTGATCAGCTTGGTCTTCATCGGTCGTTACCTGTGTCAGTGGGGCTGATGAGCCTCTTATGGCTCGGCAGATCTTATCCGCTGTCGCTCTGCTGTCGAGCAAAAACTGGGGCGTCTGAGGGGGCGCCTGAGTGATGAGGTACGGGATGCAGGGGCGCAAAATCGGCTGAATGGGCAATAACCGGTAACATATTTAGGCTTGGCCGTTACGAGCCCGAGCTCTAGTATTGGCAGCATATCGAGAGGAGAGGCAAGCAATGAGTCAGCAATACAAGGTTCTGGTCGTCGACGATGATTTGAAATTACGTTCCCTGCTGGAGCGCTACCTGACCGAACAGGGGTTCGTGGTTCGGGGCGTCGCCAATGGCGAACAGGCCGACCGCCTGCTGACCCGTGAGAACTTCAGCCTGATGGTGCTGGATTTGATGCTGCCGGGGGAAGACGGCCTCTCCATCTGCCGCCGCCTGCGCGAGGCTGGCAACCAGATCCCGGTGCTGATGCTGACCGCCAAGGGGGATGAGGTGGATCGCATCGTCGGGCTCGAGATGGGTGCCGATGATTACCTGCCCAAGCCGTTCAACCCTCGTGAGCTGCTGGCCCGGATCCGCGCCGTGCTGCGCAGGCACACCGTCGAGTTGCCGGGCGCCCCCTCTACCGCCGAGAAGGTGGTGAGCTTTGGCAGCTATCAGCTCAACCTGGCAACCCGCGAGCTGAGCCGCGATGGTGATCCGGTTGCACTGACCAGCGGTGAATTCGCCGTGCTCAAGGTGCTGGTGAGCCATCCGCGCGAGCCTCTCTCCCGCGACAAGCTGATGAACCTGGCCCGTGGTCGTGAATATACCGCCACCGAGCGCAGCATCGACGTACAGGTCTCCCGCCTGCGCCGCCTGCTGGAGCAGGATCCGGCGCAGCCCCGTTATCTGCAGACCGTCTGGGGTCTGGGCTATGTGTTCGTGCCGGACGGTGACGGCGAATGAAGAAAGTGAGCAGCATGTTCTCCCGCATGCTCTGGTTTTTGGCCGCCGTGCTGGTGGTCTATCAGTTTGTCTCCTATGCCACTTTCTACAACTATCTGCTGGCGCCGACCGTCAAGCAGATCAGCCACCTGCTGGCCAACCAGGTCAAACTCATCTTCCCGGTTGAGAGCAACCAGCTGGCGCTGAGTGAAGACGCCGAGGCGCTGGTCTATGTGGCGACCGGCAGCGACATCTATACCCAGACCGAGGCGGAGCAGCACGGGCTCAACGAGTCCAAGCCTTACACCTATCTGGAAGAGAGCATCAGCCGCGAGCTGGGGGGCAAGACCAAGGTCAGGGTCGAGATCCAGGATCACTACATCATCTGGATCCAGCCGCCCCAGGCCAACAAGGTGTGGGTGCGCATCCCGCTGACCGAGATCGAGGATGACGACATCGAGCCGCTGATCCTCTACATGAGCGTGCTGCTGGTGGTGACCCTGTTCGCGGCCTGGCGCTTTGCCCGCCAGCTGGTGCGGCCGCTGGAGGATCTGGAAGCGGGTGCCGTGGCGGTGGCGCGCGGCAATTTTCCCGATGCATTGGGGGAGCAGGGCTCGCGGGAGGTGCGTCGGCTGACTCGCACCTTCAATCACATGTCGAGCTCCATCAAGGGCCTGATCGAGGAGCGCAATCTGATGATGGCGGGCGTCTCCCACGATCTGCGTACCCCGCTGACCCGTATCCGGCTGGCGACCGAGATGATGTCCTCCGGCGATGAGTATCTCAAGGAGAGCATCAACGCTGACATTGACGAGTCCAATGGCATCATCGATCAGTTCATCGACTACATTCGACCGGACGAGGGGCTGGATACCCAGCAGATCGACCTGACCCAGCTGATCCACGACAGCTTGCTGGTGCAGACCGATCAGGGACTGGAGGTGGAGCTCGAGTTGCCGGCCGAGGCGGTACGGGTGGCCTGCAACCCCATCAGCATCCGCCGCATCCTCAACAACCTGTCGGGTAATTCGCTGCGCTACGGTGCGAGCCGGCTGCAGGCCGAGCTCAAGGATGATGGTCACTGGGTGCGGTTGCGGCTGTCGGATGATGGCCCCGGCATTCCGGAGCAGGATTACTACCGGGTGCTCAAGCCCTTCACTCAGGGCAACGAGGCCCGTACCGGCAGCGGCAGCGGCCTGGGGTTGGCCATCGTCGCCAAGATCGTGTCCCAGCATCATGGCACCATCAGGCTGGGGCGCTCCGAGCTAGGGGGCTTGCTGGTGGAGATCCGGCTGCCCAAGAACCAGCCGCTGGAGTGGATTGATTGAACGAAGGGCGTATCCGCGGATACGCCCTTTGCATGTCAGGCTTGCGGCTCGCTGGTCTTGCGGTAGCGCTTGCCGTATTTCAGCTGCTGTATCAGCAGGGCGGCGACGATGAGCGCCAGCCCGATGGGGGTGGCCGGGTGGATGGTTTCGCCGATCAACAGGTTGAGCAGCACCAGCGAAGCAAACGGCGAGATGAAGATGAGGTTGCTGATGGGGGCCGTGTTGGTGGCGTGGCGCAGCGCCATCAGCCAGAGCACGAAGCCAAAACCCATCTCGAACAACCCCACGTAGATGGCGCCTGCCCACCCCTGCCAGGCAGTCATGGCAAAGTCCGAGAGCAGCCAGGTCGCCGCGACGATGAAGGGCAGGCTGATGAGGAAGCTGAGCAGCAGGCTGACGATGGGGTCACCCTGGTTGCGGGTGTTGAGGATCCAGTAGCCGGCCCAGATCAGGGTCGACACTAGCGCCAGCGTGACGCCGAGGGGGCTGTCGAACTGCAGACCGAATACATTCCCTTTGGTGGCGATCACCAGAGCGCCGAAGTAGCCGAGCACGATGGCGACTCCGTCACGGCGGCGCAGCTTCTGACCGAGGAAGGGCACCGCCAGCAGACTGAGGGTGATGGCCCAGGTGTAGTTGAGGGTCTGAGCCTGCTGGGCGGGCAGCAGGTCATACGCCTTGAACAGCAGCAGGTAATAGAGGAAGGGGTTGAGTACTCCCAGTGCCAGATAGTAGAGGGGACGACTCTTGATGTAGCCGAGCAACAGCGGCAGTTTTCCCTGACAGGCCACGATCACCCCCAGCGTCAGGGTCGAGGTGCAGGCCGCGACCAGCAGTAGTTGCACGGGTTCAAAGTAGGTGAGGGAGATCTTGAAGGCGCTAGCGACCGTCGACCAGAGGGCGACGGCGCAGAGTCCATATTGATAGGCTTTTTTCTGATCTTTGAGCATGGGGTGTCGTTCCGATGACGAAGGCCGGCGCACAGTCTACCAGCCTGTTTGCAACATTGTCGTTACCCCTGCCAGGCAAGGGCTTGCCCAGCCGTTGGCGAGATCCATCTGTCACATAAAATTGCGCACAATCTGTTCGCCTTCTCTTGCGCAAATTGAAAAAATCCGTATAATCCCCTCCGCTTACCCATGAGGTAAGCCAGACGATATGTCTGCTTGCTGAGTTTCCCGCTTGCGGGGGCCAGCCATACAGTCCTCCCGATATGGGAGGAAACGTGAAAAATCACACCTCTGGCGGGAGTAATCTCGGTCGGGCGGTGTTGATTTATGTTCTTTTATCTATTGGAGCTCTGTCAATGCAGAACCAAAGAATCCGTATCCGCCTGAAGGCTTTTGATCATCGCCTGATCGATCAATCCACTGCGGAAATCGTTGAAACTGCAAAGCGCACCGGCGCGCAGGTTCGCGGTCCTATTCCGCTGCCGACTCGCAAAGAGCGCTTCACCGTCCTGATCTCCCCGCACGTCAACAAAGATGCGCGTGATCAGTACGAGATCCGCACTCACAAGCGTCTGGTAGACATCGTTGAGCCGACTGACAAGACCGTTGACGCCCTGATGCGTCTGGATCTGGCAGCTGGTGTAGACGTCCAGATCAGCCTGGGTTAATTACGGAAAGAGGTTGATAACAATGACAATCGGTCTTGTAGGTCGCAAAGTGGGTATGACTCGCATCTTCACTGAAGATGGCGTTTCTATCCCGGTGACTGTTATCGAAGTTGAAGCTAACCGTGTAACTCAGGTCAAATCTGTAGAAACCGACGGCTACAACGCTATTCAGGTTACCACTGGCGCCAAGAAAGCCAGCCGTGTAACCAAGCCGGAAGCTGGCCACTTCGCCAAAGCTGGTGTAGAAGCCGGTCGCGGTCTGTGGGAATTCCGCCTGAACAACGGTGAAACTTTCACTGTTGGTAGCGAGCTGAAAGTAGATCTTCTCGCTGACGTTAAGCTGGTAGACGTTACCGGCACATCCAAGGGTAAAGGTTTTGCCGGTACTGTTAAGCGCTGGAACTTCCGCACCCAGGATATGACCCACGGTAACTCTCTGTCCCACCGTGTACCTGGCTCCATCGGTCAAAACCAGACCCCGGGCCGTGTATTCAAGGGCAAAAAGATGGCTGGTCACATGGGTGCTGAGCGTGTAACGACTCAGAACCTGGAACTGGTTCGTGTTGACGCTGAACGCAACCTGCTGCTCATCAAAGGCGCAGTACCGGGTGCAACCAACGGCAACGTGATCGTTAAACCTGCCGTCAAAGCGTAACGTCTGAGGAGATAGTAATGGAATTGGTAATGAAAGACGCCAAGAGCGCTCTTGAAGTTTCCGAGACTACCTTCGGGCGCGAATTCAACGAAGCTCTGGTTCACCAGGTTGTCGTTGCTTATGCCGCTGGTGCCCGTCAGGGTACTCGTGCGCAGCTGACTCGCTCTGAAGTGTCTGGTGGCGGCAAAAAGCCGTGGCGTCAGAAGGGTACTGGTCGTGCCCGTGCTGGCTCCATCCGTTCGCCCATTTGGCGTTCCGGTGGTGTGACTTTTGCAGCTAAGCCGCAAGATCACAGCCAGAAAGTAAACAAGAAGATGTACCGCGGCGCTATCCGTAGCATCCTGTCCGAGCTGGTACGTCAAGAGCGCCTGATCGTTGTTGAGAAGTTCGGCATCGAAGCTCCGAAGACCAAAGAACTGATCGCCAAGCTGAAAGAAATGGAACTGACTGACGTTCTGATCGTGACTGCTGAAGTCGATGAGAACCTGTTCCTGGCTGCTCGTAACCTGTACAAAGTTGACGTGCGTGACGTTGCCGGTATCGACCCGGTCAGCCTGATCGCTTTCGACAAGGTTCTGATGACTGCTGACGCAGTTAAGCAAATCGAGGAGATGCTGGCATGATCCGTGAAGAGCGTCTGCTGAAAGTTCTGAAGGCTCCGCACATCTCTGAAAAGAGCACCATGGTCGCAGAAAAGCAGAACACTATCGTGTTCAAAGTTGCTGTTGATGCCACCAAGGCGGAAGTCAAAGCTGCAGTTGCGAAACTGTTCGAGGTCGAAGTTGAGACCGTCCGTACCCTGAACATGAAGGGTAAGACCAAGCGCGCAGGTGCACGCGTAGGCCGTCGTTCCGATTGGAAAAAGGCTTATGTGACCCTGAAAGCTGGTCAGGACATCGACTTCATGGGCGCAGCCGAGTAAGAGGAGTTCTGAAAAATGGCAATCGTTAAGTGCAAGCCTACTTCTCCGGGCCGCCGCCACGTCGTCAAGATCGTCAACCAAGACCTGTACAAGGGCAAGCCCTTTGCAGCTCTGCTGGACAAGAAAGACAAGTCCGGTGGTCGTAACAACAACGGCCGCATCACCACCCGTCACATCGGCGGTGGTCACAAGCAACACTACCGTATCGTCGACTTCAAGCGCGACAAAGACGGTATCCCGGCCAAAGTAGAGCGCCTGGAATACGATCCTAACCGTACCGCAAACATCGCCCTGGTGCTGTATGCAGACGGTGAGCGTCGTTACATCCTGGCTCCGAAAGGCCTGAAAGCTGGTGATGCAATCGCTTCTGGTGCTGATGCCGCAATCAAGGTAGGTAACACCCTGCCGATGCGCAACATCCCGGTCGGTTCTACCGTTCACGCTGTTGAGATGAAGCCTGGTAAAGGTGCCCAGCTGGCTCGTTCCGCTGGTACTTTCATCCAGATCCTGGCTCGTGAAGGTAACTATGTAACTCTGCGTCTGCGTTCCGGCGAAGTACGTAAAGTTCTGGCCGAGTGCCGCGCCACCATCGGTGAAGTTGGTAACTCCGAGCACATGCTGCGTCAACTGGGTAAAGCCGGTGCAAACCGCTGGCGTGGTATTCGTCCGACCGTTCGCGGTATGGCGATGAACCCGGTCGACCACCCGCACGGTGGTGGTGAGGGTCGCAACAAGGGCATGCAGCCTGTGTCCCCATGGGGCCAGAAGGCTAAAGGCTTCAAGACCCGTAAGAACAAGCGTACCGACAAGTACATCGTACGTCGTCGTAACAAGTAATTGTTAACATAGAGGAATCACCATGCCACGTTCTCTCAAGAAGGGTCCATTTATTGACCTGCACTTGCTGAAGAAGGTAGAGAAAGCGGTGGAAAGCGGGGATAAAAAGCCGGTTAAGACCTGGTCCCGTCGTTCAATGATCATCCCGAACATGATCGGTTTGACCATCGCTGTCCATAATGGTCGTCAGCACGTTCCGGTTTTCGTTACCGAAGAAATGATCGGTCACAAACTGGGTGAATTCGCACCGACTCGTACTTATCGCGGCCATGCTGCTGATAAGAAGGCTAAGAAGCGCTAAGGGATAAATGATGGAAGCTATCGCTAAACACCGTTATGCCCGTACTTCTGCCCAGAAAGCTCGTCTGGTAGCCGATCAAGTACGTGGTCTGTCCGTAGACAAGGCTCTGAACATCCTGACCTTCAGCCCGAAAAAGGCTGCAGCTCTGGTGAAGAAAGTGCTGGAATCTGCCATTGCAAACGCTGAGCACAACGAAGGCGCCGATATCGACGCGCTGCGTGTTGCTACTATCATGGTCGACGAAGGTCCCTCCATGAAGCGCATCCGTCCGCGTGCCAAAGGTCGTGCGGATCGTATCCTCAAGCGTACCGCTCACATCACCGTAGTGGTATCCGACGCTAAGGCTGGGAGATAAGCAATGGGTCAGAAAGTACATCCTAATGGCATTCGCCTGGGTATTACCAAGCCTTGGAATTCTACCTGGTTCGCGAACACCAAAGACTTCGCTGACAACCTGTACAGCGATTTTCAAGTACGCCAGTTCCTGACCAAGGAACTGAAAAACGCGTCCTTGTCCAAGATCACCATCGAGCGTCCGGCCAAGAGCATCCGTGTGACCATTCACACCGCTCGTCCGGGTGTTGTGATCGGTAAGAAAGGCGAAGACGTTGAGAAACTGCGCAAAGCTGTAGCCGCAATTGCTGGCGTGCCTGCTCAGATCAACATTTCCGAAGTCCGCAAGCCGGAGCTGGATGGCAAACTGGTTGCCGACAGCATCACTTCCCAGCTGGAGCGTCGTGTAATGTTCCGTCGTGCTATGAAGCGCGCCGTACAGAACGCAATGCGCCTGGGTGCCAAGGGCATCAAAGTGGAAGTTTCCGGTCGTCTGGGCGGCGCTGAAATCGCGCGTACCGAATGGTACCGTGAAGGTCGTGTGCCGTTGCACACCCTGCGTGCCGACATCGACTACGCAACTTCTGAAGCCCACACCACTTACGGTGTGATCGGCGTTAAAGTTTGGATCTTCAAGGGCGAAGTTCTGGGCGGTCTGGCTGCTGTTAATGCCGCTGCTGCTCAAGAGCAAGCTCCTGCAAAGCCCAAGCGTGACAACAAGCGCCGCGCTGCTAAGTAAGGAGATTCGGTAAATGTTGCAACCAAAGCGTACTAAATTCCGCAAGACCCACAAGGGTCGTAACCGCGGTCTGGCCAACTCTGGTAACGAAGTATCCTTCGGTACCTTTGGCCTGAAGGCGACATCCCGTGGTCAACTGACTGCTCGTCAAATCGAAGCAGCCCGTCGTGCCATGACCCGTCACGTTAAGCGTCAAGGCAAGATCTGGATCCGTGTGTTCCCGGACAAGCCCATCACCGAAAAGCCCCTCGAAGTTCGTATGGGTAAAGGTAAGGGTAACGTGGAATACTGGGTTTGCCCGATCCAGCCTGGCAAGGTTCTGTACGAGATGGATGGTGTACCTGAGGCTCTGGCGCGTGAAGCGTTTGCCCTGGCCGCAGCTAAGCTGTCCGTTCAGACCACTTTCGTAATTAAGACGGTGATGTGATGAAAGCCCAAGATCTGCGTCAAAAGAGCGTCGAAGAACTGAACCAGGAGCTGCTGGGTCTGCTGCGTGAGCAATTCAACATGCGCATGCAAGCTTCCACCGGCCAGCTGGCTCAGACTCACACTCTGAAACAAGTGCGTCGTGACGTCGCACGTATCAAGACTGTACTGACTGAGAAGGCAGGTGCGTAATGACTGACAAGATCCGTACTCTGCAAGGTCGTGTAATCAGCGACAAGATGGACAAGTCCATCACTGTTGCTATCGAGCGCAAGGTAAAGCACCCGATCTACGGTAAGATCATCAAGCGCACTACCAAGCTGCACGTACATGATGAAAACAACGAATGCAAAGCTGGCGACCTCGTGGAAATCCGCGAATGCCGCCCGCTGTCCAAGACCAAGTCCTGGACCCTGGTTGCCGTTGTAGAAAAGGCCTAATCGGTACTTTGTAGTCCAAACGGCCCCTTAGCGGGGCCGTTTGTTTTTTAGGCTACCTTTTCTAAAAATCCTGTGTTATAGTTTCGCGCCTTTTGAAGGCAGCCAGATCCCGAGAGGGATAAGAAGTAAACAAAGCGGAGCACTAAGATGATCCAGATGCAAAGTATGCTGGGTGTTGCCGACAACTCCGGCGCTCGCAGTGTAATGTGTATTAAGGTTCTGGGTGGTTCGCACCGCCGTTACGCCGGCATCGGCGACATCATCAAGGTTTCCATCAAGGAAGCCATTCCTCGCGGTAAAGTGAAGAAAGGTGATGTGTATAACGCGGTGGTCGTACGCACCCGTAAAGGCGTTCGTCGTCCGGACGGCTCTGTCATCCGTTTCGACAACAATGCGGCTGTGTTGCTTAACAACAACCAACAGCCAATCGGTACTCGTATTTTTGGCCCGGTGACTCGTGAACTGCGTAATGAGAAGTTCATGAAGATTGTGTCCCTGGCACCCGAAGTACTGTAAGGAGTCGAACGATGGCAGCTAAAATCCGTCGCGAAGACGAAGTGATTGTTCTTACCGGCAAAGACAAGGGCAAGCGTGGCAAAGTCACTCAAGTCCTGATTGCAAAAGGTAAGGTAATCGTGGAAGGCATCAACCAGGTGAAGAAACACCAGAAGCCGGTACCCGCACTGGGTCAGGCTGGCGGTATCGTCACCAAAGAAGCCCCCATCGATGTATCTAACGTAGCGCTGTTCAACTCTGCCACTGGCAAGGCTGACCGCGTTGGTTTCCGGATTGAAGACGGCAAAAAAGTCCGTTTCTTCAAATCCACCGGCGAACTTGTGAAGTAATTGGAGTTTAACGATGGCGAAACTGCATGATTACTACAAATCCGATGTAGTAAATGAACTGTCCAAACAGTTCGGTTACAAGACTATCATGCAAGTCCCTCGGATCGAGAAAATCACCCTGAACATGGGTGTTGGTGAAGCGATCTCTGACAAGAAATTGCTGGAAAATGCTGCTGCCGATATGGCTGCCATTTCCGGTCAGAAGCCGCTGATCACCAAAGCTCGCAAATCTGTTGCGGGCTTCAAGATTCGTGAAGGCTACCCGATAGGTTGTAAAGTAACCCTGCGTGGCGAGCGTATGTGGGAGTTCCTGGAACGGCTGATTTGCATCTCCGTACCGCGTATCCGTGACTTCCGTGGCCTGAACGCTAAAGCGTTCGACGGTCGTGGTAACTACTCCATGGGCGTGCGTGAGCAAATCATCTTCCCGGAAATCGACTATGACAAGGTCGATCGCGTCCGTGGTCTGGATATCACCATCACCACTTCCGCGAATACCGATGAAGAAGGCCGTGCTCTGCTGGCTGCCTTTAACTTCCCATTCCGCAAGTAAGGTTAGGGTTATGGCTAAAACTTCCATGAAAGCACGTGAAGCAAAGCGTGCGAAGCTGGTAGCCAAGTTCGCCTCCAAGCGAACCGAGCTGAAAGCTATCATTGTTGATATGAACGCTTCTGAAGAAGCGCGTTGGGATGCTGTCCTGCAACTGCAACAGCTGCCCCGTGATTCCAGTCCGTCCCGCCAGCGTAACCGTTGCAATATTACTGGTCGTCCGCACGGTTTCCTGCGCAAGTTTGGCCTGTCTCGCATCAAGGTGCGTGAGCATGCCATGAAGGGCGAAATTCCGGGCCTGAAGAAGGCTTCTTGGTAACGAATCTCGGGAGTTAGACTTATGAGCATGCAAGATCCGATCGCGGATATGCTGACCCGCATCCGTAACGGTCAGGCGGCGAGCAAAGTTGCGGTTTCCATGCCTTCTTCCAAGCTGAAAGTGGCTATCGCCAAAGTGCTGAAAGAAGAAGGTTACATCACTGGCTACTCCGTAGCTGGTGACGTGAAGCCGGAACTGGAAATTGAACTGAAATATTTCCAGGGCAAGCCAGTTGTAGAACTGATCCAACGCGTGAGCCGTCCCGGCCTGCGTATTTACAAGCGCACTACTGATCTGCCGAAAGTTATGGGCGGTCTCGGTGTTGCTATCGTGTCCACGTCTAAAGGTGTGATGACTGACCGTGCTGCCCGCAAAGCAAGCATGGGCGGTGAGATCATCTGCTACGTCGCTTAATAGGAGGTAGGAAATGTCTCGTGTTGCTAAGGCACCCGTCACTATTCCTGCTGGCGTAGAGGTGACTCTGAACGGCCAGGAACTGTCCATCAAAGGTGGTAAAGGTTCCCTGGTTCGCTCTATTCACGCCGGTGTAGAAGTGACCAAAGAAGACAATGTACTGAAGTTCGCCCCGCGCGACGGCATCGCTGGTGCTGACGCTCAGGCCGGTACTGCCCGTGCATTGGTCAACAACATGGTAATCGGTGTTACCCAAGGCTTCGAGCGCAAGCTGCAGCTGGTTGGTGTAGGTTATAAAGCCTCCATCAAGGGCAATGCTGTTGCGCTGGCTCTGGGCTTCTCTCACCCGGTAGAGCATGCGCTGCCGGCTGGTGTGACCGCTGAGTGCCCGACTGCCACAGAAATCGTTCTGCGTGGTGTCGACAAGCAGCTGGTTGGCCAAGTCGCCGCCGATATCCGTGCTTACCGCGCTCCGGAGCCCTACAAGGGCAAGGGTGTACGCTATGCCAACGAGCAAGTGCGTACTAAAGAAGCTAAGAAGAAGTAAGGTAACACTATGGACAAGAAAGCAGCTCGTCTCCGTCGTGCTACTCGTGCTCGGAAAAAGATGCAGGAACTGGGAGCTACCCGTCTGGTTGTTCACCGTACCCCGCGTCATATCTATGCGCAGGTTATTGCAGCCAACGGTTCCGAAGTTCTGGCCTCTGCTTCCACAGTAGAGAAAGCCATCAGTGAAGCTATTAAATACACCGGTAACGCTGATGCAGCGACCGCGGTAGGTAAAGCAATCGCTGAGCGTGCTATTGCCAAAGGCGTTCAGAACGTATCTTTCGATCGTTCCGGTTTCAAGTATCACGGTCGCATCGCTGCTCTGGCAGCTGCTGCACGTGACGCTGGTCTTCAGTTCTAAGCTAGGAGTCGAAGATGGCTAAAGTCGAATCTCAAGCCGGCGAACTGCAAGAAAAGCTGATTGCAGTAAACCGTGTTTCGAAAACTGTTAAAGGTGGTCGTATCATGTCCTTCACCGCGTTGACCGTGGTGGGTGATGGTAACGGCCGTGTAGGTTACGGTTACGGTAAAGCCCGTGAAGTTCCGGCCGCTATTCAAAAAGCGATGGAACAGGCTAAGCGTAACCTGAACAAGGTTGAGCTGAACAACGGCACTCTGCACCACCCGGTGCGCGGTGTTCACTCCGGTTCCACCGTGTTCATGAAGCCGGCCTCTCAAGGTACTGGTATCATTGCAGGCGGCGCCATGCGTGCTGTTCTGGAAGTTGCTGGTATCCACAACGTGCTGGCCAAGACCTACGGTTCCACCAACCCAATCAACGTTGTTCGCGCAACTGTCGACGCTCTGGTACAGGGTCAATCCCCGGCCCAGATCGCTGCCAAGCGTGGTCTGCGCGTTGAAGAAATTCTGGGGTAATGCGACATGGCTAACACTGTAAAAGTAACTCAAACTCGCAGCTCTATCGGCCGTCTGCCAAAGCACAAGGCGACTCTGCGTGGTCTGGGTCTGCGTCGCATTGGTCACACCGTTGAGCTGGAAGATACTCCCTGCGTACGCGGCATGATCAACCAGGTTTATTACATGGTTAAGGTGGAGGGCTAAGCATGCGTCTGAATACTCTGTCTCCGGCCGCTGGCTCCAAGCGCGTTAAGCACCGTCCGGGCCGTGGTATCGGTTCTGGTCTGGGCAAGACCGGTGGTCGTGGTGTTAAAGGTCAAACCTCTCGTTCCGGTGGCGGCAAAGTCCGCAACGGTTTCGAAGGCGGCCAGATGCCTTTGAAAATCCGTCTGCCGAAGTTCGGTTTCTTCTCCCGCAAATCTTTGGTTTCTGCCGAAGTGCGCCTGAACGAAATCGCCCTGGTAGAAGGTGATGTGGTCGACGTGAGCACTCTGAAGCAAGCCGGTGTTATTACTAAAAACATCGTGTTCGCTAAAGTTGTTCTGTCTGGCAACATTGACCGTGCTGTGACCGTTCGTGGTCTGTCCGTCACCAAAGGTGCACGTGCAGCCATCGAGGCCGCTGGCGGTAAAATCGAGGAATAATCAGTACAATGGCTAAGAAACCAGGATTGGATGTTAAAGCACAGGGTGGTCTGAGTGAACTGAAGAGCCGTCTGCTCTTCGTTCTCGGGGCGATTATCGTTTTCCGTGCAGGCTCTTATGTGCCGATTCCTGGTATTGACGCCGCCGTACTGGCCGAGTTGTTCCAACAACAGAAGGGCACCATCATTGAGATGTTCAACATGTTCAGTGGTGGTGCACTCTCGCGTGCTTCTATTCTTGCGCTGGGGATCATGCCGTACATTTCGGCGTCGATCATCATCCAGCTGCTGACTGTGGTTCACCCCGCTCTTGCTGAACTCAAGAAGGAAGGTGAATCCGGCCGTCGCAAGATTAGCCAATATACCCGTTGGGGCACGCTGGTTTTGGGAACGTTCCAGGCCATTGGTATTGCAACCGGTCTGCCGAATATGATGCAAGGACTCGTGACTCATCCGGGTTTGGGCTTCTATTTCACGGCCGTTGTGAGTCTGGTCACCGGTACCATGTTCTTGATGTGGTTGGGTGAGCAGATTACCGAGCGTGGGATTGGTAATGGTATCTCGTTGATTATCTTCACAGGTATCGTTGCTGGTCTGCCTCATGCCATTGGCGCTACGGCCGAACAGGCACGTCAAGGGGAATTGCACATCCTGCTGTTGTTGTTGCTGGGCTTGATTGTTTTCGCAGTGACTTACTTTGTGGTGTTCGTGGAGCGTGGTCAGCGTCGTATCGTCGTTAACTATGCCAAGCGTCAACAAGGCCGCCAGGTATTTGCCGCGCAAAGCACACACCTGCCGTTGAAAGTGAATATGGCCGGTGTGATTCCTGCGATTTTCGCATCCAGCATCATCCTCTTCCCAGGGACCATTACCTCTTGGTTTGGTCAGGGCGAGGGCAAGATCGCTGACATCCTGCAACAGGTCTCTATGGTCCTGCAGCCGGGTCAGCCCTTGTATGAGATGCTCTATGCAGCAGCCATTATCTTCTTCTGCTTCTTCTATACCGCGCTGGTGTTCAACCCCCGCGAGACAGCAGACAACCTGAAGAAGAGTGGAGCCTTTATCCCGGGGATCCGCCCGGGCGAGCAGACAGCACGTTATATCGATAAGGTTATGACTCGCCTGACATTGGCAGGTGCACTCTATATAACCTTTATCTGTCTGGTACCCCAGTTCTTGATGACTGCCTGGAACGTACAGTTCTACTTCGGTGGCACTTCGCTGCTGATTATCGTGGTAGTTATCATGGACTTCATGGCTCAGGTTCAGACCCATATGATGTCTCATCAATATGGTGATGTCCTGAGGAAGGCCAACCTGAAGGGCTACGGCCGCTAAAGGTCGGCGTAGTTACGGAGTTAAGCAATGAAAGTTCGTGCTTCCGTTAAGGCAATCTGCCGTAACTGCAAAATCATCAAGCGTCACGGTGTGGTGCGTGTGATTTGCAGCGAGCCAAAGCATAAACAGCGCCAAGGCTAATTTTTTACGGTTAGTACTTGCAACAAATAGTTGTGCTGGCTAATATAGCCAGCCAACTTTTGTTGTGTATTGGTTGACCGCCACGTATCCGCTCACGGGCTTTGTGGTGGTCGTAATCTACTATATGTAGGAGTGAATAGTGGCCCGTATCGCTGGCATTAACATTCCTGACCATAAGCATGCAGTCATCGCTTTGACTGCTATTTATGGCGTCGGTCGTACCCGCTCCAAGGCCATCTGTGCCGCAGCCGGTATCGCTGAGAATGTGAAAATTAAAGACCTGGACGAAGCTCAGATCGAGAGTCTGCGTGAACAAGTAGGTAAATTCACCGTTGAAGGTGACCTGCGTCGTCAGATTTCCATGAACATCAAGCGATTGATGGATCTGGGTTGCTACCGTGGTTTGCGTCACCGTCGTAGCCTGCCTGTTCGTGGTCAACGTACCAAGACCAACGCTCGTACCCGTAAGGGTCCGCGCAAGGCTATCAAGAAGTAACGGGAAGGTAGAAAATGGCTAAAACTCCGACTCGTGCTCGCAAGCGCGTTAAAAAGCAAGTGAGCGACGGTATTGCGCACGTTCATGCATCTTTCAACAACACAATCGTGACCATTACTGACCGTCAGGGCAATGCTCTGTCATGGGCTACCTCCGGTGGTTCAGGTTTCCGTGGTTCCCGTAAGTCCACTCCGTTTGCTGCCCAGGTAGCTGCTGAGCGTGCTGGTGAGATCGCCAAAGAATACGGCGTGAAGAACCTGGAAGTCATGGTCAAAGGTCCGGGTCCCGGTCGTGAGTCTTCCATCCGCGCTCTGAACGCGGCTGGTTTCCGCATCACTAACATTACTGATGTGACTCCGATCCCGCACAACGGTTGTCGTCCTCCCAAGAAGCGCCGCGTGTAACGCTGTAGCTACTTGGTCTAGGATTGTTGGAGAAAGAAGATGGCAAGATATATCGGTCCTAAGCTTAAGCTTAGCCGTCGTGAGGGCACCGACCTCTTCCTGAAGTCTGGTGTTCGTGCGATTGATTCTAAGTGCAAGATTGACACCGTTCCTGGTCAACACGGTGCGCGTAAAGCGCGTCTGTCTGACTACGGTGTTCAGCTGCGCGAGAAACAAAAAGTTCGTCGTATCTACGGCGTATTGGAAAAACAGTTCCGCAACTACTACCGCGACGCTGCCCGTCAAAAGGGTAACACCGGTGAAAACCTGTTGCAGCTGCTGGAAGGTCGTTTGGACAACGTTGTTTACCGTATGGGCTTCGGTGCTACCCGTGCTGAATCTCGTCAGCTGGTGAGCCACAAGGCCATCATGGTCAACGGTCGCGTTGTGAACATTCCTTCTTTCCAGGTTTCCCCTGAGGACGTGATCTGCGTTCGTGAGAAGGCTAAGAAGCAAGCGCGTATCAAAGCATCCCTCGAGGTTGCTGGTCAGCGCGAGAAGCCGACTTGGGTAGAGGTTGATGCCGCTAAAATGGAAGGTGCTTTCAAGCGTCTGCCAGAGCGTTCCGACCTGTCTGCCGACATTAACGAACAGCTGATCGTCGAGCTTTACTCCAAGTAAAGCTAGCTTCTAAAGAGAGGACACAATGCTGGGTTCTGTAACAGATTTTCTTAAACCGCGGCTAGTTGACATCGAGCAAGTTAGCCCGACTCATGCGAAAGTGACTCTCGAGCCACTTGAGCGTGGCTTTGGTCACACGCTGGGTAATGCCCTGCGTCGTATTTTGCTGTCTTCTATGCCCGGTTGTGCAGTTACTGAAGTCGAAATTGACGGGGTACTGCATGAGTACAGCAGCAAAGAAGGTGTACAGGAAGACATTCTTGAAATCCTGCTCAACCTGAAAGGTATCGCTGTGAAGCTGGAAGGCAAGGACGAGGTAACTCTGTCCCTGACCAAGTCTGGAACAGGCCCCGTTACCGCTGGTGATATCACTCACGGTGATGAAGTCGAGATCGTAAACCCGGAGCACGTAATCTGCCACCTGACTGGCGCCAATGCTGAAATCAGCATGCGCCTGAAAGTTCAGCGCGGTCGTGGTTATGTGCCTGCTTCTGCTCGTGTTCACAACGATGATGAAGAGCGTCCTATTGGTCGCCTGCTGCTGGACTCCGCGTTCAGCCCCATCGTTCGTATTGCCTACAACGTTGAGGCAGCACGTGTGGAGCAGCGTACCGACTTGGACAAGCTGGTCATCGACATGGAGACCAATGGTACTCTGGATCCTGAAGAAGCCATCCGTCGTTCTGCCACTATTCTGGCTGAGCAACTGGAAGCCTTCGTGGATCTGCGCGATGTCAGCGTGCCCGAGAAGAAAGAAGAGAAACCCGAGTTTGATCCGATTCTGCTGCGTCCTGTCGATGATTTGGAGCTGACAGTTCGTTCTGCGAACTGTCTGAAGGCAGAAGCTATCCACTATATTGGTGATCTGGTACAGCGTACCGAAGTTGAGTTGCTTAAGACTCCTAACCTCGGTAAGAAGTCCCTGACTGAGATCAAGGACGTGTTGGCCTCCCGTGGTCTGTCTCTTGGCATGCGCCTCGAGAATTGGCCGCCCGCCAGCATCGCTGACGAGTAATCCAGATTACGGGTTTCACAGATTTAGTTAGAAGGATAAGGTCATGCGCCATCGTTTGAGTGGTCGTCAACTGAACCGGAACAGCAGCCATCGTCAGGCTATGTTCCGCAACATGGCCAGCTCCCTGGTTCGTCATGAGATCATCAAGACGACTCTGCCTAAGGCAAAAGAGCTGCGTCGTGTAGTTGAACCGCTGATCACCCTTGCCAAGACTGATAGCGTTGCTAATCGTCGCCTGGCATTTGCCCGTACTCGCGATAACGCGATCGTGGCTAAGCTGTTCAATGAACTGGGCCCGCGCTACCTGGAGCGCGCCGGCGGTTATACTCGCATTCTGAAATGCGGTTTCCGTGCAGGCGACAACGCCCCTATGGCTTACATTGAGCTGGTAGACCGCCCGGCCGCTGCTGAAGCAGCTGCTGAGTGATAAAGAAAAAGCCGGGCTTGTCCCGGCTTTTCTTTTAATGGATTCTGATACTGCCTCAACTGCCTCAACTGCCTCAACTGCCTCAACTGCCTCAACTGCCTCAACTGCCTCAACTGCCTCAACTGCCTCAACTGCCTCAACTGCCTCAACTGCCTCAACTGCCTCAACTGCCTCAACTGCCTCAACTGCCTCAACTGCCTCAACTGCCTACTCTTGATCGTGTAGTTTCTTATATAGGTAGGTATCCCTTATTATCGAATGATGATCTTCCATTCACCTGGTACAGACAAAGCCAGCCGGTGGTATGAGCTGCTCGCAGAGGGGGGCTAATTTAGCTCTGGATTTGGTGGTTTCTGTGGATAAGTTTGTATAAAAGCTGTGTTTGGATATGAATAACTAAAGAAGTGCAGTTTTTTGCAATTTTATTGCCGATGAGGGGTTGCCAGAAAGAATCCGTTCCCTATAATGCGCCTCCATCGACACGGCAAGCGGCAACGCAAACAGCCGGGTCGGTAGCCTCGAAAAGCCTTTGAAAATAAGGCTTGACTCGAGAAGGCGGTTGAGTAGAATGCCACTCCCGCAGCAGCCAAAAGCTGCGTCGCTCTTTAAC